>DATMCA010000554.1:0-16118 GCA_035559015.1 Umezawaea sp.
TGAGCACGGCGACGGGCGTGGAGGTCACGCCGGAGTCGCTCTTCCAGATCGGCTCGGTCACGAAGGTCTGGACGGCGACGGTCGTCCTCCAGCTGGTCGACGAAGGCCTGCTCGACCTGGACGCGCCGATCTCCGAGGTGCTGCCGGAACTGCGGCTGGCCGAGCCGGACGTCACGAAGAGCGTGACGATGCGGCACCTGCTGACCCACACCAGCGGCATCGACGGCGACGTGTTCACCGACACCGGGCGCGGCGACGACTGCCTGGAGAAGTACGTGGCGCTATTGGGGGAGGTGGCGCAGAACCACCCGCTCGGCGTGACCTGGTCGTACTGCAACTCCGGGTTCTCGCTGGCCGGACGGGTGATCGAGAAGCTGACCGGCGGCACGTGGGACCAGGCGATCCGCGACCGGATCGTCGCTCCGCTCGGCCTGCGCCGCACGGTCACGCTCCCCGAGGAGGCGCTGATGCACCGCGCGGCCGTCGGGCACGTCGGCGAGGACCGGGCGACGGCGCCGCAGTGGGGGCTGCCCCGGTCGGTCGGACCGGCCGGGCTGATCACCTCCACCGCCGCCGACGTCCTCGGGTTCGCCCGCCTGCACCTCACCGGCGGTCTCGCGCCCGACGGCACGAGGGTGCTCGGCGAGGCGAGCGCGACGGCGATGGCCGATCATCAGGCGGATCTGCCGGAGAAGTTCACCCTCGGCGACTCGTGGGGGCTCGGCTGGATCCGGTTCGGCTGGGACGGCCGCAGGCTGATCGGCCACGACGGGTCCACGATCGGGCAGAACGCCTTCCTGCGGGTGCTGCCCGACGAGAATCTGGCGGTCGTGCTGCTCACCAACGGCGGCAACGCCCGCGACCTGTACGTCGACCTGTACCGGGAGGTCTTCGCGGACCTCGCGGGCCTCACCGTGCCCGCGCCGCTGGAACCGCCCGTCGAGCCCGTGTCCGTGGACGCCTCCCGGCACCTCGGCACGTACGAGCGGGCGGGCGCCCGGATGGAGGTCCTGGACGGCCCCGTCCTGCGCACGACGGTCACCGGGCCGCTGGCGGAGCTGGAGCCCGAGCTGACGCACGAGTACGAGATGGTGGCCGTGCGGGACGACCTGTTCGTGGTGCGGGACCCGAAGGTCCGCACCTGGACGCCGGTCTGGTTCTACTCGCTGCCGACCGGTGAGCGGTACCTGCACTTCGGTGTGCGCGCCACCCCGAAGGTGGACTGACGTGGACCACGCGGTCGGGCGCGACCAACTCGCGCGTCGCGGCTGGTCCGCGCGAACCATGACGGAGGGCGACGAGGTCGCGACGATGAACACCGTGAACGACCAGGAACGAGCCCACGTCGCCGCGGGCACCGCCGCCATCGCCGCGGGCGTCGTGGTGCGCGACGTGACCGAGTTGACCGACCTCGAAGCGGTGTACCGGCTCTTCGACGGGATCTGGCGGCCGTCCCCGGACAACCCGCCCGTGACGACCCAGATGCTGCGCGCGCTGTCCAAGGCGGGGAACTACGTGTCGGGGGCGTTCGACGGGCCCGCGCTCGTCGGCGCCTGCGTCGGGTTCCTCGGCGCGCCCGTGGGGCACGTGCTGCACAGCCACATCGCGGGCGTGGCGTCGGGCGCGCTCGGCAGGCACGTCGGGTTCGCGCTCAAGCTGCACCAGCGCGCGTGGGCGATGGCGCGCGGGATCGGCGAGGTCGAGTGGACCTACGACCCGCTCGTCGCGCGCAACGCGTACTTCAACATCACGAAGCTGGGCGCGCTGCCGTCGGAGTACCTGGCGAACTTCTACGGCGACATGACCGACGACATCAACGGCGGCGACGACACCGACCGGATCCTGATCCGCTGGGACCTCGGGTCCGCTGCGGTCGTGGAGGCCTGCGCGGGCCGGCCCCGGCCCGGTGACGTCGAGGCGGAACTGGCGCGCGGCGCGGTGGTGGCCCTCGGGCGGACGTCGCACGGCTGGCCGGTGCCGGGGTCGACGGAGGGGGAGACGCTGCTGGTGGCCGTGCCGCGCGACGTCGAGGCGCTGCGCTCGATCGATCCCGGCGCGGCGAAGGAGTGGCGGGTCGCGGTGCGCGAGGTCCTCGGGGCCGCGTTGGCGGGCGGGGGACGGGTCACCGGGTTCGACCGGGCCGGCTGGTACGTCGTGACGAACGGGGAAGGCACCTCATGAAGCTGACCGGAGTGGAGCTGCGCCGGGTCCGGATGCCGCTGGTGGCGCCGTTCCGGACGTCGTTCGGCACCCAGACCGCGCGGGACGTGCTGCTGCTGCGCGCGGTCACCGACGAGGCGGAGGGGTGGGGCGAGTGCGTGGCGATGTCCGACCCGCTGTACTCCTCCGAGTACGTCGACGCGGCCGCCGACGTGCTGACCCGCTTCCTGGTCCCCGCGCTCGGCGCGCGCGGACGGCTCGACGCGAACGCGGTCGCGCCCGCGCTGGAACCGTTCCGGGGGCACCGGATGGCGAAGGCGGCGCTGGAGATGGCCGTCCTCGACGCCGAGCTGCGCGCGGAGGGACGGCCGCTCGCCCGCGAGCTGGGCGCCACCCGCGACCGGGTCCCGTGCGGGGTGTCGGTCGGCATCATGGACTCGATCGGCGAACTGCTCGACGCCGTCGGCGGGTACCTCGACGCGGGGTACGTGCGGATCAAGCTGAAGATCGAGCCGGGGTGGGACGTCGAGCCGGTGCGCGCGGTGCGCGAGCGGTTCGGCGACGACGTGCTGCTCCAGGTCGACGCGAACACCGCCTACACCGTGGCCGACGCCCGCCACCTCGCCCGGCTCGACCCGTTCGACCTGCTGCTGATCGAGCAGCCGCTCGACGAGGAGGACCTGCTCGGGCACGCGGAGCTGGCGAAGGTGATCAGCACGCCGGTCTGCCTGGACGAGTCGATCACCTCCGCGCGGTCGGCCGCCGCGGCCATCGCGATGGGGGCCGCCGCGATCGTGAACATCAAGCCGGGGCGGGTCGGCGGCTACCTGGAGGCCCGGCGGATCCACGACGTGTGCGTGGCGCACGGCGTGCCGGTGTGGTGCGGCGGGATGCTGGAGACCGGTCTGGGCCGGGCCGCCAACGTGGCGCTCGCCGCTCTGCCCGGTTTCACCCTGCCGGGGGACACGTCCGCCTCGGACCGGTTCTACCGCACGGACATCACCACGCCGTTCGTGCTCGACGACGGCCACCTCGCCGTGCCCACCGGGGCGGGTCTTGGCGTGGAGCCGCTGCCCGAGCTGCTGGAGGCGGTGACGACCTCCACCGAGTGGCTGCCCGTCTGATTGGTCCACCACGACGAGTGAAAGAGGGGTTTTCGTCCGCGTCGACGAAGTCGAGCACTGTGGATGCGCCTAGTTTCGAGGGGTGACTCCGCGACCCCACGCCGGCCTCGGCCGAGTGCTCGACGACCTCGGCGCGACCCTGCTGGAACTCGTCCACGGCCACCCGGACCGCGCGCGTGCCATCGGCGGCGTGGCCATCCACGACCCGCTGGACGACACCGCGCCGCCGCCGAACGCGCTCGTGCTGGGTGTCGGGCTCGGGTCGCCCGCGGAGATCGTGGACCTGCTGCGCTCGATGGGCGGGCACACCGGGGTGGGGCTCGTCGTGCGGGCGCCCGTGCCGGTGACGGACGAGGTGGCCGCGGCGGTCGAGGAGTCCGGCGTGGCGCTGCTCGGGCTCACGCGCGGGGCGTCGTGGGCGCAGCTCGCCGCGATGCTGCGGTCGCTGCTCGCCGAGGACGACATCGGCGGCGTGGGGCTGGAGACGTTGGGCGGCATGCCTTCCGGTGACCTGTTCGCGCTGTCCAACGCGGTCGCCGCCCTGCTCGACGCCCCGGTGACGATCGAGGACCGCGGGTCGCGCGTCCTGGCGTTCTCCGGCCGCCAGGACGAGGCCGACACGGGCCGGGTGGAGACGATCCTCGGCCGCCAGGTGCCCGAGAAGTACTCCCGCGTGCTGGCCGACCGCGGTGTGTTCCACGACCTGTACAGCACCGACCAGCCCGTCTACATCGAACCGGTGACGGAGTCGTCGCTGCCGCGCGTCGCCGTGGCCGTGCGCGCGGGGGACGAGGTGCTCGGTTCGATCTGGGCCGCCGTGCGCGAACCGCTCAGCGCCGACCGCACGACGGCCCTGGTCGACGCGGCCAGGCTGGTGGCGCTGCACATGCTCCGCATCCGCGCGGGCGCCGACGTGGAGCGCAGGCTGCGCACCGACCTGCTCAGCACCGCCCTCGAAGGCGGCCCCGGCGCCCGTGACGCCCTGGACCGGCTCGGCCTCGCGGGCAGTCCGGTGGTCGTCCTCGCCATGGCCACCACCCACCCCGACGGGACCACGGCCACCGAGGCCGCCCTGACCGCCGACCGCCAACGGCTGGGCGACGCCCTCTCGATGCACCTGAGCGCCCTGCACCCCCGCTGCGCGACCGCCCTGATCGGCGACGTCACCTACGGGCTCGTGCCGTCCACGCCCGAGGGCGACCGGCGCGCCCTCACCATCGCCGCCGACTTCCTCTACCGCGTCGGCGACCGCACGCGGGCCGTCATCGCCGTCAGCCCGGTCGCCGCCGACACCACCGACCTGCCCCCGGCCCGCGCCAACGCCGACCGGGTCCTGCGCGTCCTGCGCGCGGGCGGCACCCGGCGCACCGCCTGCCTGTCGGACGTCCACGTGGAAGCCCTCGTGCTGGAACTGCGCGACCTCGCCGCCGCCCAGCACGACCGCCCGACCGGGGCCATCGCCAAGCTGATCGCCTACGACGAGCAGCACACCGCCAACCTCGTCGAAACCCTCGGCGCGTGGCTGGACGCCTTCGGCGACGTCATCGCCGCCTCGGCCGCCGTCCACGTCCACCCCAACACCTTCCGCTACCGCCTGCGCCGCCTGGCGGAGATCGGCGACCTCGACCTCACCGACACCGAGGCCCGCTTCGCCGCCATGCTCCAGCTGCGCGTCCTCTCGTCGGTGCCGCGCAAGGCGCGCTAGGACGTTGCGGCGCTTGTAGGCGGGGCGAGGGACACCGGTCTCGGCCTTGAACAGCATCCCGTTGACGACCCGACGGTCGTCCACCCTCGGACCGCCCCGGGGCCAGTCGGCCGCACGACTCGTCGTGCGCGACCAAGCCGGTGCCGCCAAGTCATCCGTGACGACGAACACAGGGGTCCGCTTCGTTCCTAGCATTCTCGTGCATGGGCAACCTCCACGATGTTCAAGCGTGGCTCGACGAGCGGCTTCCGTCGCTGCTCGGGAAGCACGGCGTTCCTGGTGCGGCGTGGGCCGTGCTGAAGGGTGACCAGGTGGTCGACGGGGCTGCCGGTCTGCTCAGCAGGTCGACCGGGGTCGAGGCTACCGTCGACTCGGTCTTCCAGATCGGGTCCATCACGAAGCTCTGGACCAGCACGCTCGTCATGCAGCTGGTCGACGAGGGCGCGGTCGAGCTGGACGCGCCGGTCCGCAGGTACCTGCCCGAGTTCCGCATCGCGGACGAGGGCGCCGCCGAGCGGATCACCGTGCGGCACCTGCTCAACCACACCGCCGGGTTCGAGGGCGACATCTTCGTCGACACCGGCTTCGGCGACGACTGCGTCGAGAAGTACGTGGCGACGCTGCACGACGTGCCGCAGCTGTTCCCGCCCGGCGAGCGGTTCTCCTACAACAACGCGGGCTACTGCGTGCTCGGCAGGCTCGTCGAGGTGCTGCGCGGGAAGCCGTTCGACTCGTGCCTGCGCGAGCACCTCATCGCGCCGCTGGGGCTCACCCACGCGGCGACCGACGCCTACCAGGCGATCATGTTCCGCGCCGCCGTGGGCCACGTCGAGGAGGAGCCGGGCGCGGGGTACGTGCCCGCGCCGATGTGGGCGATGGCGCGGTCCAACGCCCCGGCGGGGTCGATGCTCGCGATGCGGCCCCGCGACCTGGTCGCTTTCGCCCGCATGCACCTCGACGACGGCAAAGCGGCCGACGGCACGCAGGTGCTCGCCCCCGGAACCGCGGCGCGGATGCACGGCCGCGAGGTGGACCTGCCCGAACTCGGGCTCATGGGGACCTCGTGGGGGCTCGGCTTCGAGCGGTTCGACACGCCCGACGGCACGATCATCGGCCACGACGGCAACACCATCGGCCAGGCCGCCTTCCTGCGGATCGTCCCCGAGGCCGGGCTGGTCGTCGCGCTGCTGACCAACGGCGGTGACGCGGCGGCGCTCCACCACGACGTCGTGGGCCACGCGCTCGACGCGCTCTCGGACGTGGCGCTGCCCGCGCTCCCAGTGCCCCCGGCGGAACCCGAGTCGATCGACGCCGAGCGGTTCACCGGCACGTACTCGGCGTCGGTGTTCGACCTGACCATCAGCCAGGACGCCGACCGGCGGATCTGGATCGAGCAGATCCCCAAGGGCCTCTACGTGGAGATGGGCGGCAAGGTCGAGCGGACCGAGCTGGTCCACTACCGCGACGACATGCTGATCCCGGTCGAGGCCGATCGCGGCATGCACATGCCGCACGCCTTCCTCGGCGACGACGGCACCGGCCACTCGCTCTACCTGCACCTCGGTCGCGCCGTACGCCGCGCCGGGGCCTGAAGTCCCACCACCCGAACGAACCCCCGAGAAACGGAACCGCCATGAAGCGGACCACAACGGCCGTCCACGGCCTGTCCCTCTGCCTGGTCGCCGCCGCGCTCGCCGGCTGCGGGGGTGGATCCGCCGGTGGCGGGGCCGCCGCGGTCGTCGAGGGCGGGACCTTCACCCTCGGGGTCTCGTCGGACCCCGGCAGCCTGGACCCGCAGATGGGCGCGGGCAGCACGCTGTTCACCGTGACCCAGTTCGCCTACGACCCGCTGCTCAGCGTGGACGGCGGCTCCGGGGAGATCAAGTCCGGGCTGGCGAAGTCCTGGGAGGTCAAGGACAAGACGGTCTCGCTGAAGCTGGCCGACGGCGTCACCTGCGCGGACGGCGCGAAGCTGACGCCGTCGCTCGTGGCGGAGAACCTCAACTTCGTCGCCGACCCGAACAACAAGAGCCCGTTCCTGGGCACGTTCTTCCCGGCGGGCGCCACGACGGTGGGCGACGACGCGGCGGGCACGGTGACGGTCACGCTGGCCCAGCCGGCGCCGTTCGTCCTCAACGGACTCGCCAGCCTGCCGATGGTCTGCCCCAAGGGCTTGGCCGACCGCTCCGGGCTGAAGACGACGACCTCGGGCACCGGTCCCTACCAGCTCACCGAGGCCGCGCCGGGCGACCACTACACCTACACGATCCGCGAGGGCTACACGTGGGGCCCGGACGGGGCGACGACGGCGACCAAGGGGCTGCCGAAGACGGTCGTGGTGAAGGTCGTGCAGAACGAGACCACCGCGGCGAACCTGTTGCTGTCCGGCGGTTTGAACGCCGCCCAGGTCGGCGGGCCGGACGCGGAGCGGCTGGAGAAGTCGGGGCTGTTCTCGGCCGAGACCCCGGCGCTGGTGGGGGAGCAGTGGTACAACCACGCCGCGGGCCGGGTCACCGCCGACCCCAAGGTGCGCATGGCGTTGACCCAGGCGCTCGACCTCCCGCAGCTGCGGAAGGTGCTCACGTCGGACAAGGGCGGCGCGGCGACCACCCTGGCCGCGAACGAACCGGTCGCCTGCCCCGGCGACTCGATCTCCAAGGCGCTGCCCGCGGGTGACGCCAAGGCCGCCGCCACGCTGCTCGACCAGGCGGGTTGGGCGCCGGGCGGCGACGGCAAGCGCGCCAAGGACGGCAAGCCGCTGGCGGTGACCTTCCTGTACCAGAACAACAACGGCAGCGCGGGTGACGCGGCCGCCGAACTCGCCGTGCAGCAGTGGAAGGCCGTCGGCGTCGACGCCACCGCGCGCAGCCAGGACGAGACGACGTTGACCAGCACCATCTTCGGCGCGGGCGACTGGGACGTCACCTGGGTCTCGCTCAACGTCAGCAGCCCGGACCAGCTCGTGCCGTTCCTGTCCGGTCCGGCGGCTCCCGACGGGACCAACTTCGCCGCGATCTCCGACCCGGACTACGACAAGGCGGTCGCGTCGGCGATGACGACCGCGGGCGTCGCCGGGTGCGCGGACTGGCTGGCCGCTGAGTCCGGCCTGATCGCGAAGGCGGACATCGTCCCGTTCGCCGCCAAGACCGTGCGCACGTTCGGCAAGAGCGCGGAGTTCAAGACGCCGGGCCAGCTGATCCCGACGAGCATCCGCGTGCTGGCCAAGTAGAGAAGGGAGGAGGTGGACATGTCGGTGAGCGCGACAGCCCCGAGCCAGTCCGCGGACCTGGCGGGGCAACGGCCCCTGGCCCGGCCGTGGGTGAGGTTCGGCGTCCGACGCCTGGGGCGGCTGCTGGTCTCGCTCTGGGTGCTGGTGACCGCGTCCTTCGCCATGATCCACCTCATCCCGGGTGACCCGGTCCGGGGGGCGCTCGGGCCCACCGCGCCGACGGCGCTGGTCGAGGCGCGCCGGGAGGCGCTGGGGCTGAACGACCCGATCCTCGTCCAGTACCTGCACTACCTGAGGGGGTTGTTCACCGGCGACCTCGGGACGTCGATCGCCTCGCAGCTGCCGGTGTCCGACATCGTCGCGCAACGGCTGCCCGCGACGCTGTCGTTGGCGCTGCTGGCCTTCGTGGCGGCGGTGGTCGTGGCGATCCCGCTGGGCGTCGTCACGGGCGTGCTGACCCGGCGCGGCCACGGGCGGCGCACCGAACTCGCCTTCACCACGTCCAGCGTGGTCGTCGCGACGGTGCCGGACTTCCTCATCGGGGTCGCGCTGATCTACGTCTTCGGGATCCGCCTGGCGTGGCTCCCGGTGGCGGGCGACGAGTCCGCCGCCGCGTACCTGCTCCCGGTGTTCTCGCTGGCGATCGGGCCCGCGGCGATCCTCGCCCGGATCGTCCGGGTCGAGATGGTCGGCGTGCTGGAGGCGGACTTCGTCCGCACCGCCCGTGCCAAGCGGCTCCCGGCGCGGACCGTCTACCTGGGACACGCCCTGCCGAACGCCGTGACCGCGGCGCTGACGCTGGGAGGGCTCCTGCTCAGCTCGATGGTCGCGGGCACGGTCCTGGTGGAGAACGTCTTCGCCTGGCCCGGCCTGGGCAGCACGATCGTCCAGTCGATCCTCACCAAGGACTACCCGGTGGTGCAGGCGATCGTCCTGGTCTACGGCGTCGGCGTGCTGATCACGAACCTCGTCGTCGACGTCGCCCTCGCCCTGCTCGATCCCCGCTCGACGATCCGGGAGGACTGACGGATGCACGGACGCTGGTCGCGGGTCGTCCGCACCCCGCTCGGCCTCACGGCGACCGTGCTGGTGGTCGCGGTGCTCGCCCTCGCCTGCTTCGGGCCGGTCCTGTGGGGTACCGGCGCGGACGTCGTCGACACGAACAACATCCTGGCCCAGCCCTCGGCGGAGCACTGGGCGGGGACGGACAACCTCGGCCGGGACATCCTGCTGCGGTCCCTCGTCGCCGCCCGGCTGTCGATCCTGCTGGCCCTGATCGCCATCGTCATCGCGGTGGTCGCGGGCCTGGTGCTCGGGTCGGCCCCGTTCGTGCTCGGCAGGCGCGGCGGCAGGCTGGTGACGGCCGCGGTCAACACGGCCGTCGCGTTCCCGGGATTGCTGCTGGCGCTGTTCTTCGCGGTCATCTTCGGCACCGGCGCGACCGGTGCGGTGCTCGCCATCGGACTCGCGGGCGCACCGTCGTTCGCCCGCCTCACCCAGACCCTGGTGGCGGGGGTCGCGGCGCGCGACTACGTCGCCGCCGCCCGGATCGCCGGTGTCGGCCGGATCCGGGTCCTGTTCCGCCACGTGCTGCCGAACATCGCCGAGCCGCTGGTCGTCAACGCCACGATCGGCGCGGGCAACGCGCTGCTGTCCTTCGCGGGCCTGTCCTTCATCGGACTGGGCGTCCAGGCGCCCGCCTACGACTGGGGTCGCCTGCTCTACGACGGCATCGGCGCCATCTACGTGAACGCGTCCGCCGCGCTCGCCCCCGGCGCGGCCGTCCTGCTCGCGGGCCTGGCCTTCAACCTCTTCGGCGAGTCCGTCGCGAAAGGACTCGGCGTCCCCGTCGGCATCGGCCTGCGCGCCGTGGCCAGGACCCGGACCGCGGTGGCGAAGGAGCCCGAGCCCGCGACCCGCGACGAGGACGTCCCGCCGTCGTCCTCCGACGTGGTGCTCGACGTCCGCGACCTGGAGGTCACGTTCCCCGGCCCGTCCGGTCCGGTGCGGCTGGTCCGCGGGGTGTCCTTCGAGGTGCGCCGCGGGGAGGCGGTCGGCATCGTCGGCGAGTCGGGTTCCGGCAAGTCCATGACCGCGTTGGCGATCACCCGGCTCATCGCCGATCACGGCCGGGTCGACGCGGCCCGGCTCGACCTGCTCGGCAACGACCTGCTGGCGCCGGACACCGCGGTCCGCCGCCGGATGCTGGGCACGGCGCTGGCGATGGTCTTCCAGGACCCGATGACCTCGTTCAACCCCACCCGCCGCATCGGGGCGCAACTGGCCGAGGTCGCGACCCACCACCAGGGCATGACCCGCCGCGAGGCGATGGCCCGCGCGGTGGACCGGCTGACCGCCGTCCGCATCCCGGACGCCGCCACGCGCGTCCGGCAGTACCCCCACGAGTTCTCCGGCGGCATGCGCCAGCGGGCGATGATCGGCATGGGGTTGATGGGCAAACCCGCGCTGATCGTCGCGGACGAGCCGACCACCGCGCTCGACGTGACCGTGCAGCAGCAGGTGCTCGACCTGCTGGCCGCGATCCGCGAGGCCGACGACGTGGCGCTGGTCCTGATCAGCCACGACGTGACGGTGGTGGGGGAGGTCTGCGACCGGGTGCTGGTGATGTACGCGGGCCGGGTCGTCGAGGACCTGCCCGCCGCCGACCTGGCCACCGCGGCCCGGCACCCGTACACCCGCGCGCTGGTCGAGGCGGTGCCCGACATGGCCACCGACCTGACCAAGCCGCTCGCGACGATCCCCGGCCGCCCGGTCAGCCCGGCCGACGCGCCGCCCGGCTGCGCCTACGCCGACCGGTGCCCGCTCGCCGACGCCCGGTGCCGGGCGGAGGACCCGCCGCTGGTGGCCGACCCTGGTGGACACGACTCGGGTGGGCACCGGGTGGCGTGCTGGCACGCGGGTGAGCCGCTGCCGGCCGAACCGCGCGACTGGAGCACCGACGACGAACTGGTGGAGACGGTGGAGTCCCTGTGAGCGAGCTGCGCTTCGACGACGTGACGGTCCGGTACGGACGGACGACCGCCGTGGACGGTGTGTCCCTGACCGTGCCGGAGGGCGAGGTGGTCGGGCTGGTCGGCGAGTCCGGTTCCGGCAAGTCCACGCTCGCCAGGGCCGCCGTCGGCCTGGCCCCGCTGTCCTGCGGCCGGATCACCCTCGGCGGCCTACCGGTCCCGACCCGCGGCAGACCGCGCCCGTTGCAGATGGTCTTCCAGGACCCGTACTCCTCGCTCGACCCGCGGATGACGGCGGGCGAGAGCGTGGCCGAGGCGATGCCGCCGGGTGGCGGTCGTGCCGAGCGGCGGACCGAGGTCGAGCGGCTGCTGGAACTGGTGCACCTCGACCCGGCGTGCGCCGGGTCGGTGCCGTCGCGGCTCTCCGGCGGGCAGCGGCAGCGGGTCGCGCTGGCGCGGGCGCTGGCCGCCCGGCCGCGCGTGGTCATCGCCGACGAGATCACCTCCGCCCTGGACGTCTCGGTCCAGGGCGCCGTGCTCAACCTGGTCCGCGAGCTCCAGCGCGAGCTGGGCCTGACGATCCTGTTCATCTCCCACAACCTCGCGGTGGTCCGCTACGTCGCCTCGCACGTCGCGGTGATGCGGAACGGCAGGCTCGTCGAGGAGGGACCCGCCGAGCGGGTCCTGACCGAGCCCGCCCACGACTACACCCGCGAACTGCTCGCCGCCGTGCCCGGACGAACCACGCCAAGGAGCCAGTCATGAGCCGACGCACGCGCATCGAGGACCTCGCGGACGTCGTGGTCCCGTCGCGACCGGCGCTGTCGCCGGACGGCACGCGGATCGCCTACGTGCTGCGGACGTTGGACGTCGAGGGGGACCGCAACGTCGACCGGCTGTGGGTCGTGGCCACCGACGGCTCCGCGCCTCACCAGGTCAGCTCCGGCCCGGACGACGCCGAGCCCGCCTGGTCGCCGGACGGCACCCGGCTCGCGTTCCTCCGCGGCGGGCAGGTCGCCGTGCTCGACGCCGGAGGGGGCGAGCCCGAGCTGGTGACGGACCTGCCGCTCGGAGCGGGCGCGCCGCACTGGTCCCCGGACGGCCGCAGGCTCGCCTTCACCGCGCCGGTCGACCCGACGCCCGGCGGCCCGCGGCGGCCGATGGTCTCCGACGGACTGGACTACCAGGCCGACGGCCGGGGGATGTTCGGCCGGGTCCGCACCCAGTTGCACGTCCTCGACCTCGCGGGCCGCGACGTCCGGCAGCTCACCGACGGTCCGCACGACGCGGGCGCCCCGTCCTGGTCGCCGGACGGCACGACCCTCGCGTTCACCCGCAGGACGGGCGCCGACGGCGACCTGCGCCACCGCACGCCGGTGCACCTGCTCGAACTGGACGAGCCGCACGCCCGGCCGCGCGCGGTCGCGTTCGCCGACGGGGTGGCGAGCACCGCGGGCTGGACCGCCGACGGGTCGGCTCTGCTCGTGGTCGGGTGGACCGGCGACCCGGTCGGCCACGCCCGCCTGCACCACGTCGACGTCGATGGCGGTGGGGTCACCGATCTCACCGGTGCCCTGGACCGCAACGTGATGCCCGGCGCCACCGCGTACCCCGGCGGGCAACCGCGGGAGCACGGGGGCCGGGTGCTGTTCTGCCTCCGCGACCGCGGCTGCACGCACCTGTGGTCGGTCGACGTGGACGGCGGTGACGCCCGTCCGGTCGTCGACGGCGCCGGCCGGGTCGTGTCCGGGCTGTCGGTGGCCGGCGGCCGGGCGGCGTTCGCGCTCGCCACCCCGACGTCCTACGGCGAGATCGCGGTCGTCGACCTGGCGACCGGCGCCGAGACCACGCTGACCGACCACGGCGCCGCACTGTCCGAAGTGGACATCCACGTCCGCGAGGAGCGGTGGTTCACCATCTCCGACGGCACCGAGGTGCAGGCCTGGCTGGTGCACGACCCCGAGCGGAGCGGTCCGCGGCCGGTGCTGCTCGACATCCACGGCGGCCCGCACAACGCGTGGAACGGCGCCGCTGACGAGGTCCACCTCTACCACCAGGAACTGGTCGACCGGGGCTGGGCGGTGCTGCTGGTCAACCCGCGCGGCAGCGACGGCTACGGCGAGGCCTTCTACGACGGCGTCCGAGGGGCCTGGGGCGTCGCGGACGCGCCGGACTTCCTGGAGCCGCTGGACCTGCTCGTCGCGGAGGGCTTCGCCGACCCGGAGCGGCTCGCGGTCGCGGGCTACAGCTACGGCGGGTTCATGACCTGCTGGCTGACCGGTCACGACGACCGCTTCGCGGCGGCGGTCGCGGGCGGTCCGGTCAGCGACCTGGTGAGCATGGGCGGCACCAGCGACGACAGCGGTTTCCTCAGCGCCTACGAACTCGGCGGCTCCCCGTGGCAGGAGCCGGAGAACTACGCCGCCATGTCACCGATCACCCGCGTCGCCGACGTCCGCACGCCGACCCTGGTGATCGGCGGCGCGGACGACCTGACCTGCCCCGTCGGCCAGGCCCAGCAGTGGCACACCGCGCTGCGCGAGCAGGGCGTCCCGACCCGGCTGGTCGTGTACCCGGACGCCTCGCACGTGTTCATCCTCCTCGGCCCGCCGTCGCAGCGGCTCGACTTCAACCACCGCGTGCTCGACTGGCTCGTCCAGCACACCACCCGCGACGGCCGGGCCGCCGTCGACGTGACCCACTGGCAGCGGCGGCTCGCCCGGCTCGCCGAGCGCCACGGGGTGCCCGGCGCGCAGCTCGGCGTCCTCCGCCTCGGCACGGGAGGGGCCGACGACGAGCTGGTCGAGGTCGCGCACGGCGTGCTCCACGTCCGCACCGGCGCGCCGGTCGGCACCGACTCGCTGTTCCAGATCGGCTCGATCACCAAGGTGTGGACGGCGACCGTGGTGATGGGGCTGGTCGACGAAGGGCTCCTCGACCTCGACGCCCCCGTCGTCGACGTGCTGCCCGAACTGCGGCTCGCCGCCGACGACATCACCAAGTCGGTGACGATCCGGCACCTGCTCAACCACACCAGCGGCATCGACGGCGACGTGTTCACCGACACCGGTCGCGGCGACGACTGCCTGGAGCGCTACGTCGACGTGCTCGGCGACGCCGGGCAGAACCACCCGGTGGGCGCGACCTGGTCCTACTGCAACTCGGGCTACTCGCTTCTGGGCCGGGTGATCGAGAAGGTCACCGGGAAGACCTGGGACCAGGCGATGCGCGACCGGCTGTTCACCCCGCTGGGGCTGGCGCACACCGTGACGCTGCCGGAGGAGGCGCTGCTCTTCGCCGCCGCCGTCGGCCACGACGAGCGCGACGGTGAACTCACCCCGGCGGCGGCCTGGGGACTGCCCCGCTCGCTCGGCCCGGCCGGACTGGTCACCTCCACGGTCGCCGACGTGCTCGCGTTCGCCCGCCTGCACCTGCTCGACGGCGTCTCCGCCGACGGCACCCGCGTGCTGAGCGAGGAGAGCGCCGCCGCGATGACGTCCCACCAGGCGGACCTGCCGGACAAGTTCGTGCTCGGCGACTCGTGGGGACTCGGCTGGATCCGGTTCGGCTGGAACGGCCACCGGCTGATCGGCCACGACGGCAACACGATCGGCCAGGCGGCGTTCCTCCGCGTGCTGCCCGAGCAGGGGCTCGCCGTCGCCCTGCTCACCAACGGCGGTCACGCCCGTGACCTCTACGAGGACCTGTACCGGGAGGTCTTCGCCGAGGTGGCGGACATCGAGATGCCGCGCCCGTTCGCCCCGCCGCGGGAGCCGGTCGAGGTCGACGTGACCCCGTACGTCGGGGTGTACGAGCGGTCCGGCGTGCGGATCGACGTGGAGAACGGGCCCGACGGCCCGCTGATGCGGACCACGATCACCGGTCCGATCGCCGCGCTGCTGCCGGATCCGGTCGAGGAGCACCCGCTGGTCCCGGCGGGCCCGGCGCTGTTCGCGGTCAAGCCGCCGGAGGCGGAGACGTGGGCGCCGGTCACCTTCTACGAGCTGCCGACCGGCGAGCGGTACGTGCACTTCGGCGTGCGGGCGACCCCGCGGGTGTCCTGATGGCGTTGGCCGAGATGCTCGACGACCTGCGCGTCCTCGTCGAGTGCGAGTCGCCGTCCTCCGACCTGGCGGCGGTGGCCCGCTCGGCGGACGTCGTCGCGCGGATCGGTGCCGTGCGGCTGGGCTTCGCGCCCGAGGAGATCGTGCTGGACGGCCGGACGCACCTGCGCTGGCGGCTCGGCCCCGGCCCGTCGCGGGTGCTGCTGCTCGGCCACCACGACACCGTGTGGCCGCTCGGATCGCTGGCCCTGCACCCGTTCTCGGTCGAGGACGGGGTGCTGCGCGGGCCGGGCTGCTTCGACATGAAGGCCGGACTGGTGATGGCGTTCCACGCGGCGGCCGGGCTCGACGGCGTGACCCTGCTCGTGACCGGTGACGAGGAGTTGGGCTCGCCCAGCTCCCGCGAGCTGATCGAGGAGGAGGCGAGGGTGGCCGGCGCCGCGCTGGTGCTGGAGGCGTCCGCCGACGGCGGCGCCCTCAAGACGGAGCGCAAGGGCGTCTCGCTGTACGAGGTGCGGGTGTTCGGCCGGGCCGCGCACGCCGGGCTCGAACCGGAGAAGGGCGTCAACGCCACCCTGGAACTCGCGTACCAGGTGCAGGCCGTGAGCGTGCTCGCCGACCCGCGGACCGGCACGACCGTCACCCCGACCTCCGCCCGCGTGGGCACGACCACCAACACGGTCCCCGCGGCCGGGTCGTTCGCGGTCGACGTGCGCGCCAGGACGGCGGCGGAGCAGGACCGAGTGCACCGGGCGATCACCGCGCTGTCGCCGGTGCTGCCCGGCGCGCGGGTCGAGGTCGTGGGCGGGGTGAACCGGCCGCCGCTGGAGGCCGTCGCGTCGGCGGCCCTGCACGAGCGGGTGC
>DATMCA010000555.1:0-2121 GCA_035559015.1 Umezawaea sp.
GCCAGTACGCGATGCCCGCCGCGACGACCCCCAGGTACAGCAGGCTCAGGACGGCGCGGCCGGACAGCAGCGTCGGGGTCGCGGTGGCGAGGGTGACCGGCAGGAGCATCAGCGCGGCCAGGGTGAAGATCGCGGCCAGCGCGGTCGTGTCCCGGTGGTGGTCGGTGAGCCGCTTGATCGCCAGGGCTTGCAGGCTGAAGCAGGCCGCGGCCACTGTGGACAGTGCGAGTCCGGTGGGGGACAAGGTGACCGCATCACCGCCCGCGAACGTGAGCAGGCACAGGCCGACGGCGGCCAGGGAGGTGCCCGCGAGCCACCAGCGGGACGGGAGGCGGCGTTCGGCGGCGGCCGTCAACAGCCCGGTCAGCACGGGCGCGAGGCCGATGGCGACCGCCGTGCTCACGGCGACGCCGCCCGCGTCCACGGCGGCGAAGTAGGAGAGCTGGAAGCCCGCCAGGCCGACGGCGGCGGCGAGCAGCGGCCCCACGTCCCTCCGCCGCCACGCGCGGGTCAGCGGCCTGCCGCCCAGCGCGACCAGGGCCACTGCGCCGACGGCTAGTCGGGCGCCACCGGCGGGCAGCAGCTCGTCGCTGGTGAACAGGGTCGCGACCGGGCCGATGGTGCCCCACAGGAGGGCCCCTCCGGCGGCGGCGCTCAGCGCGGCGGTGCGGGACACGTCGTTCACCTTCCCTCAGGACTCGGTCATACGGTTATACCGTATATCTCAAACCGGTCCGACTGGTAGGCTGGGCGGGTGAGCCTGACGTTGCAGACCACGAGCACGCGGGACGCCCTCGTGGCCGAGGTGCGCAAGCGGATCCTCAGCGGCCAGCTGCGTCCCGGCGAGGCGTTGACCGAGGCGGGGCTCGCGAGCGCGTTCGGGGTGGCCCGACCGACCGTGCGCTCGGCGCTCCAGGTGCTGGTCGGCCGCCACCTCGTGCGGTCGTCCGGCGGGCGGTCGCTGACCGTGCCGGTGCTGACCGAGGAGGACGTGCGCGACCTGTTCTTCGTCCGCACGCCGCTGGAACTCCAGGCCGTGCGCGAGATCGTGGTGAAGGGCCTGCCGCTGGACGCCGCGGAACAGCGGTTGGCGGCCATGGAAGCCCTGCCGGCAACGGCTGAGTGGGGCGACCGGGTCGAGGCGCACACGGCGTTCCACACGGCGCTCGTCGACGCTGCGGGCAGCCCCCGGCTGACCCGGCTCTACCCGGCGATCCAGGAGGAGATGCAGCTCTGCCTGGCGCAGCTGCACCGCTGGTACCCCGGCCCGCAGGACCTGGCCGTGTCGCACCGCGCGCTGCTGGAGGACATCCGCTCCGGCGACGCCGACCGCGCCTGCGCGGCCATGGCCGACCACCTCGCGCTGGCGCTGGACCAGCTCACGACGTAGGCAGCTCCACGCCGGTGATCTCGCGGCACACGGCCAGCAGGCCTTCCTGCACCTCGATGTCCGACGCGGCGGGATGGGTCTCGCCCAGCATCTGGTGGTAGTAGTAGCCGCCGCTCGCGGGGGAGTGCACGGCCAGGCGCGCCTGGGTCTCCGGGCCCTGCGCGAGGTCGTCCGGAGCGCCGGCGCCGCCCATCCTCGTGGCCACCCAGCCGGGGTCGACGGCGTTGGACCGCACGTCCGCCCAGCGCCGCGCGATGGCGAACGTGAGCGCCACGACGTGCAGCTTCGAGTCCGAGTACGCCTGCGAGGCGTTCCACGGCTTGCGCGCCCACTGGAGGTCGCTCAGGTCCGGGTCGCCGTTCAGGTGCATCCCGGACGTCAGGTACACCAACCGGTCCGGGCGCTGGACCAGCGCGGTGAGCAGGTACGGCGCGAGCACGTTCACGGCGAACACCTTCGACAGGCCGTCCACCGTCACGACCCGCTCCGGCAGCCGGTACACGGCCGCGTTGTGGATCACCGCGTCGAACCGGCCGTGCCCGTTGGCCTGCTCGGCGACCGACGTGATCTCGGCGATGGCGGACAGGTCGCCGTGGAGCGCCCCCGCCGCGCCGGGGGCCGCGTCCAAGGCGTCCTGCGCGCGCCGCGGGTCCCGCCCGTGCACGACGACCTCGTGCCCCTCGTCGATCAGGAGCTTCGCGGCCATCAGCCCGAGGCCGTCGGCCGAACCG
>DATMCA010000556.1:0-3442 GCA_035559015.1 Umezawaea sp.
GGTCACGCCAGCGACAGTACCCATTGACCGGCCCGGCGACCAGGTAGAAGCCCTCAGCGACATGAGCCAGCAGCAGTGCTTCAGGATCAACGCATCCAACAACCGACGCGTCATGATCTTCGCGTCCGGTGTCCCGCTGCGGCAGCGGCCGAATCGTCGACACCGTGGGCGTCAGCGGCGGTAGCGGTGAACAGGACCAGACCGTGGCCGAGGCTTCGGCGACAGCCCGACCTCGATCTGGCCGAGTGACCCAACCGGTACGCCGGAGCCGGACAGGCGAGTCGCCGTCACGAACAGCAGCCTCCGAGGGGCATCGCCGGGGATGCTGAGCGCGGACCGGTCGCTACCCTGACCCGCCAGTTCGTCGATGTGGTTCGCAAGCTCGCTCGCGGTGAAGGGGTGCCCGCCGCGCACGACGAGCGATCGAGGCCAGGTTGTCCACCGACGCGAGCGGGTCCGCGTCGAGCAGCACCCAGGTCGGCGTCCATTCCCGCCGCGATCCGGCCCATCCGGCCGGTGCGGCCGAGGTAGCGCGCGGGGAGGTCGTCGCCGACCGCAACACCTCCAGCGGCGACAGGCCGGCCTTGGCCAGCTCCCGGAACTCGAGCTGGAGGGAATTCCCCGGAACACGGCCCGCACCGTCGGTCCCGGCGAGGATGGGCACTCCCGCCTGGTGCCAGATGCCCACCGTCTCGACGGTGCGCTCGTAGCACCGTCGGAACGTCTCCCGAGTGTCGACGGGAAGAGCCACGAAATCATCCACTGTGGACAGATATTTGTCCCCGGCCTCGGCCGTCATGGTGTTCAACCACGGCTCGTTCCGGTAGACGGCGTCGTCGGCGAGGCACCTCCCGCAGAGGCGAACCAGGGTCGCACACTGCCAGGTGCCTGTCCTGGTAGAAAACCCTGTTACCTCCTGAGAGCTGGGTTTACGCGGCAGGTCGGTACTCGTCGAGCAATCCTCCGAGGCATTGTCGGCGCTTGATCCGGCCAGGCGATGTGGGCCACGGGATGGCCTTCGGGTCATCTCTGGGCGCCCTCAGCCTGATGCCGTGGCCTTGATCGCTGCGGCGGCGCAGTAGTGCTCAACATAAGCCTCCAGCACATGGCGGAGGTGGCTGCGGCCTGTGCTGAGAATCCGGTCGGCACATTCGCGGCGGAGCGAGGAGATCCACCGCTCAGCGATCGCGTTCATACACGGCACTTGCGGAGCTGTAAGCACTACGTCAACGCCGATCGAGGCGAACACCGCGTCGAAGACGGCAGAGCACTTTACGTCGCGGTCACGAATCAGGTGTGTGAAGCAACCAGTCGGATCGGCGACCGGCTGTTCCTCAGCTCACGCACCGTCGAGTGGCACCTGCGCAAATCTTCCCGAAGCTCGGGATCAGCTCGAGACGCGCCCTGCGCTCTGTGCTGCCTTGCCGGGAGCAGGTCATCTCCACCTGAAGCTCTGCCTCCGGCCTCAGCACACAACGCCGAAGTCGAGGACTCCACGTTGGCGATCGCGTTCGCCGTCGAATGCCCGGCAAGCTCCTGCCCGGCCAACCGGGACATTCAAAGCGAAGTATGACCTACAGCACACAATCGTTGTGGGAAAAGAGACACGTGATCGTCCAATTCAGACTCGACGGCGACGAACTCCACGCCGTCCGAAGAGGACACGGACTTAGAGGTCCTAACAGAGTCGTTGGACGTGTCGGTAGCAGATGACGCAGGTAGCGAGGCCGAGGAAGGCCTCGTGCATGTCATCGCGGCGTTCCCAACGAATGCGCAGGCGTTTCATGCCGTGATACCAAGAGACAGTGCGCTCCACCACTCACCTGATAACGCCCAGACCCGAACCGTGGGGTTCGCCTCGGCGGGCGATCCGAGTGCCGATTCCCCTGGCACGCAAGCGCCTTCGATACTTGTCGTGGTCATACGCCCGGTCGGCGTAGACCGTGCTCGGACGCCGCCGGGGACGACCGCGCCTGCAGCGCACATTGGGCACCGCGTCCAACAACGGCTCCAACCCGATGACGTCGTTGCGGTTACCGCCGGTCAGCACCACCGCGAGCGGGATACCGCCACTGTCGGTCAGGACGTGGTGCTTGGAGCCCGGTCGGGCGCGATCGACCGGGCTCGGACCGCTTGTGGGCCACGACGCGCCGCCCTCACGTGCGAGGAGTCGACCACCGCCCGATCCCAGTCCAGCGCGTCGGAGCACTGCAGCTCGGACAAGAGGATCTCGTGCAGCCGTGTCCACACACCGGCCTCGTTCCAGTCGTGAAGCCGCCGCCACCACGTCATACCGGAGCCGAAGCCCAGCTCCTGTGGCAGGAACTCCCACCGGATCCCGGTGTGCAGCACGAACAGGATCCCGTGCAGGCACAGCCGGTCGGGCAACCTCTAGCGACCCCGGTTGCGAGTCCTGCGCGGCACCACGGGCAACAACGGCTCGATCCGCTCCACAGATCGTCCGGCACGATCCACGGCGGTGACTCACCCCTCCTCATGGCCGAACATGATCTACAACGGACACGAGCTACGCCACCACGTTGATCATTTTGTTAGGACCAGTAAGTGGGTCGGCAAGCCCTCGCACCCGGACATGATCGCCGCGGCCGCCGACCGCGGCTACGACCTCACCGACCACCGCGGCACCCAGATCGACGAGAACCTGCTGGCGTGGGCCGACCTCGTCCTGGCCCTGGACCGGACGATCCTGCACGCGGTCCGGGATCTCACCGACGTGCACACCGCGCCGACGCTCGCGCTCTATCTCCACGGCCGCGACGTCCCCGACCCGTTCGGGCATCGGACCGCGGTGTTCGCGGTCTGCGCGGCGCTGATCGAGGACGGCTCCGCACCACACCTGCGGCAGACCTAGCGGCCCGCGGCGTCGAGCAGGACGTCGACCAGCCGGTCGGCGGCGTCCCGCCTCCCCTGTGCTCGGGCCCGGTCGGCGACCTGCGTACGACGGGCGCGGTCGGTCAGCAGCGGACCGACCACGTCGGTCAGGGTCTGTGGCGTCGCCTCGCCCAGCAGAGCGACCGCGGCACCGGCCTCGTGCAACTGCTTGGCGTTGTGGTGTTGCTCGTTGCCCGCCGAGGTGGCCAGCGGGATGAACACCGCGGCCTTGCCCAGCGCGGTCAGCTCGGCCAGCGTGCCCGCGCCACTGCGGGAGATCACCACATCGGCCAGCGCCAGCACATCGGGCAGTTCGGCGCCGACATAGGCGGTGAGCAGGTAGCGCGCCGCCAACTCCGTGGGCAATCCCGCGGTGCGCGCACGGAGCGCGTCGAGGTGCTTGGGACCGCACTGGTGCACCACGTTCGCGTGCTGCAGCAGCCACGGGAGAATCTGGGCGACCAGCGTGTTGATCTGCTCCGAACCCTGCGCGCCGCCGGTGACGTAGACAGTGGGCCGCCGCGAGTCGAACCGCCCCACCAACCCCAGA
>DATMCA010000557.1:0-6326 GCA_035559015.1 Umezawaea sp.
GATACCGGACGCCGTCTGCGTATGCCCGATGTTCGACTTGATCGAGCCGAGCCACAGTGGACGATCCCGGCCCTGCCCGTAGGTCGCCAGCAACGCCTGCGCCTCGATCGGGTCGCCCAGCGTCGTACCGGTGCCGTGCGCCTCGACCACGTCGACGTCCGAAGTGGACAGTCCGGCGTTCGCGAGGGCTTGGCGGATCACGCGCTGCTGCGACGGGCCGTTCGGGGCGGTGAGGCCGTTGGAGGCGCCGTCCTGGTTGACCGCCGAGCCGCGCACGACCGCGAGGACCTGGTGGCCGTTGCGCCGCGCGTCGGAGAGGCGTTCCACCAGCAGCATGCCGACGCCCTCACCCCAGCCGGTGCCGTCGGCCGAGGCCGCGAACGCCTTGCAGCGGCCGTCGGTCGCGAGGCCGCGCTGGCGGGAGAACTCGACGAACGTGCCGGGCGTGGACATGATCGTCACACCGCCCGCCAGGGCCATCGTGCACTCGCCGCTGCGCAGCGCCTGGGCGGCGAGGTGCAGGGCGACCAGCGACGAGGAGCAGGCCGTGTCGACCGTGACGGCCGGGCCTTCGAGGCCGAACGTGTAGGACACGCGGCCCGACGCGACGCTGGTGATGTTGCCGGTGCCGAGGTAGCCCTCGACGTTGTCGCCGCCCGCGACCAGGAGCGCCGAGTAGTCCTGGTTCGCGGTGCCCGCGAACACGCCGATCTGCTGGCCCCGCAACGAGGTCGGGTCGAGACCGGCCCGCTCGAACACCTCCCACGAGGTCTCCAGCAGCAGGCGCTGCTGCGGGTCCATGGCGAGGGCCTCGCGGGGCGAGATGCCGAAGAACGCCGGGTCGAACTGGCTGATCCCGGTCAGGAACCCGCCTTCCACGACGTAGGACGAACCCCGGCTGTCCGGGTCGGCGTCGAACAGCGCGTCGGCGTCCCAGCCGCGGTCGCCGGGGAACGGCGAGATCGCGTCGCGGCCTTCGGCGACGAGCTGCCACAGCTGCTCGGGCGACGAGACGCCACCGGGGAAGCGGCAGGACATCGCGACGATCGCGATCGGCTCGTCGTCCAGCGGGGTGTTGGCGGTGATGGTGTCGAGCGCCACGCCCGCACCGCCGAACAGGGTGTCCAGGTGCTCGGCGAGCACGGCGGGCGTCGGGTAGTCGAAGACCAGCGTGGCGGGCAGCGACAGCCCGGTCTCGGCGGTGAGCTTGTTGCGCAGCTCCACGGCGGTCAGCGAGTCGAAGCCCAGCTCGCGGAACGGCCGCGTGCTGGTGATGTCGTCGCCGGAGGCGTAGCCGCAGACGATCGCGGCCTGCTGCCGCACCAGGTCGAGCAGCGCGCGGGACCGGTCCTGAGCGGACAGCGCGGAGAACCGGGAGGTGCTGGGCGCGTCCTGCGTCGGAGCCGATTCCAGTGCCGCGCAGACCTCGGGGAGGTCGCTGATCAACGGGCTGGGGCGGAGCGTGGTGAAGACCGGGGCGAACAGCGACCAGTCGATGTCGGCGACCGCGACGGCGGTGTCGTCGAAGCGGATCGCCTGGCGCAGCGCCGTGAGCGCGGCGTCGGGGTTCATCGCCGTGACACCCCGGCGGCGCAACTGCTCGCCCGCGTCTCCGGTGGCCATGCCGGCCTCGGCCCACGCACCCCAGGCCACCGACAGCGCGGTCAAGCCGCGGGCGCGGCGGGACTCGGCCAGCGCGTCCAGGTAGGCGTTCGCGGCGGCGTAGGCGGACTGGCCGCCGCTGCCCCAGGTTCCCGCGATGGAGGAGAACAGGACGAACGCGTCGACCTCGCCGACCAGCTCGTCCAGGTTCCGCGCGCCGTCGACCTTCGGGGCCAGCAGGGCGGCGAAGTCGGCCGGGTCGTACTCGGCCAGCGGCGTGAACTGCTCGGCGCCCGCGGCGTGGATGACCGCGTTGGGCGGGAACTCCGCGACCAGCGCGGCCACGGCGTCGCGGTCGGCGACGTCGCACGCGGCCAGCGTCACGCGGACGCCCGTGGCCTCCAGCGAGGCGGCCAGTTCGGTGGCACCGGGCGCGCTCGCGCCACGGCGTGAGGTGAGGACCAGGTGCTCCGCGCCCGCCTCCGCCAGCCAGTGGGCCACCCGCGCGCCAAGTGCGCCGGTGCCCCCGGTGACGAGCACGGTCCCACGCGGTGCGAAGCCCCCTACAGCTTCAGCGATCCGCCCGTGCGCCAGGCGGCGGGCGAAGACGCCCGATCCGCGCAGAGCGACCTGGTCCTCGGTTCCGACGAGCACGGCGGCGACCCGCTCGTACCCGCGCTTGTCCAACGTCTCGGGGAGGTCGATCAGACCGCCCCAGCGATCCGGGTGCTCCAGCCCCGCGACCAGTCCCAGGCCCCAGATCGTGGCCTGGTCGGGGTTGTCGACCACGTCCGCGCGGCCGGTGGAGACCGCGCCGCGGGTCGTGCACCACAGCGGCGCCGAGATCCCGGCGTCACCGAGGGCTTGCACGAGCGCAAGCACCTCGGCGACGTCCGTGCAGGTGGAGAGCACCCCATCGACCTCGCCGACGGTCTCCAGCCCGGTCACCAGTTCCGCACGGTCCGCCGAGGCGGCGATGCGGACGATCTCGACACCCGGCAGCGCCAGGTCTTCGGCACCGACCAGCAGCCAGCGGCCGGACGCGGTGGCCGCGCCGGGCGTCGTGTGCCGCCACTCGATCCGGTAGCGCCAACCCTCCACAGTGGACTCGCCACGGCGTTCGCGGCGCCACTGCGCCAGGGCGGGCACGACGGTGCCGACGGTCTCGCTCTCCAGCGACAGCGAGGTGGCCAGCGACTCCAGGTCCTCGCGCTCGACGGCGTCCCAGAAGCGGGCCTCGACCTCGTCCACCTCGGCGGTGATCGCCGGGCGCTCCAGCCAGTACTGCTCGTGCTGGAACGCGTAGGTGGGCAGGTCGACCCGCTGCGCGCCGGTGCCGGCGAAGAACGCGGTCCAGTCGACCTTGACGCCGCGGGCGTGCAGGGCGGCGAGCGCCGTGACGACCGTGCGGGCTTCGGAGCGGTCCTTGCGCAGACCCGCGACCAGGGCGGCGTCCTTGACGCTGTCCGCCGCCATCGCGGTGAGCACACCGTCCGGGCCCAGCTCCAGGAAGGTCTTGACGCCCTGGGCTTCGAGCGTGGTGACGGTCTCGGCGAAGCGGACCGTGCCGCGGACGTGGCGGACCCAGTACTCCGGGTCGGTGACCTCGCCCAGCAGCGCGATCTTGGGGTCGTTGAAGGTCAGGGTTTCGACGACGGCCCGGAAGTCGTCCAGCATCGGGTCCATCAGCGGCGAGTGGAACGCGTGCGAGACGCTGAGGCGCTTGGACTTCCGGTCGGTGAACTTCTCGACCACCTGCGCGACGGCGGCTTCGGTACCCGCGACGACGACCGAGTTCGGACCGTTGACCGCCGCAATGGAAACGTCGTTACCAATGAGCGGCAGCACCTCGGCCTCGGTGGCCTGGAGCGCGACCATCGCGCCGCCGGTCGGCAGCGCCTGCATCAGCCGGCCACGGGCCGAGACGAGCTTCGCGGCGTCTTCGAGGGAGAGGACACCGGCCACGTGGGCGGCGGCGATCTCGCCGATCGAGTGGCCGCCGACGGCGTCGGGCTTGACGCCCCACGACTCGACCAGCCGGTACAGGGCCACTTCCAGGGCGAACAGCGCGGGCTGGGCGTTGCCGGTCTGGTTCAGGGCGTCGGCGTCGATGCCGAAGACGATCTCGGCGACCGGCACGTCCAGCACGGCGCACACGTCGTCGAACGCCTTGGCGAACACCGGGTAGGAGTTGTACAGCTCGCGGCCCATGCCGAGCCGCTGCGAGCCCTGGCCGGTGAAGAGGACCGCGGTCCTGCCCTGCACCACCGTGTCCCGCACGGCGAGCGAACGCAGGCCGGACAGCAGTTCGTCGGTGTCGGCGGCGACCACGACGGCCCGGTGCTCCAGGTGGGCGCGGGTCGTGGCGGCGGAGAAGCCCAGGTCGGTCAGGTCGACCGAGTCCGCGACAGCCGACAGGTTCTCGGCCTGGCCCAGCAGCGCGTCCGCGCTCTTGGCCGACAGCACCACCGGCGTCACCGGCAACGCGACACGAGCGGACGCGGGCTTGGAGCCGACCGGTGCCTGCTCGATGATCGTGTGGGCGTTGGTGCCACCGATGCCGAACGAGGAAACGCCGGCGCGGCGCGGGTGGCCGGTCTCCGGCCAGTCGACCTGCTCGGTGATCAGCTCGACGTCACCGGCGGTCCAGTCGACCTGCGGGGTCGGCGCGTCGGTGTGCAGCGTGCGGGGCAGGACGCCGTGGCGCATGGCCAGCACCATCTTGATGATGCCCGCGACACCCGCGGCGGCCTGCGTGTGGCCCAGGTTGGACTTCAGCGCGCCGAGCAGCAGCGGGCGCTCGCGGTCCTGGCCGTAGGTGGCCAGCAGCGCCTGCGCCTCGATCGGGTCGCCCAGCTTCGTACCGGTGCCGTGGCCCTCCACGACGTCGACGTCCTGAGTGGACAGTCCGGCGTCCGCCAACGCGGCCTTGATGACCCGCTGCTGCGACGGCCCGTTCGGGGCGGTGAGGCCGTTCGAAGCGCCGTCCTGGTTCACGGCCGAGCCGCGCACCAGCGCGAGGACCTGGTGACCGTGGCGCTGGGCGTCGGAGAGCCGTTCGACCAGCAGCAGGCCGATGCCCTCGGACCAGGTCGCGCCGTCGGCCGCCGCGGCGAACGGCTTGCAGCGGCCGTTGGGGGCCATGCCGCCCTGGCTGGCGAAGTCGACGAACGTGCCGGGGGTAGCCATGACGGCGACACCGCCGACCAGCGCCATGTCGCACTCGCCGCTGCGCAGCGACTGCGTGGCCACGTGCAGCGCGACCAGCGAGGAGGAGCAGGCGGTGTCGATCGTGACCGCCGGGCCCTCCAGGCCGAAGGTGTAGGAGACGCGACCGGACGCGACGCTGCCGGAGTTGCCGGTGCCCAGGTACCCGGACACCTCCTCCGGGATCGTGGTCAGACCGTTGACGTAGTCGTGGTACATCAGGCCGGTGAAGACGCCGGTCTTGCTGCCGCGCAGCGTGGCGGGGTCGAGGCCCGCGCGCTCGAACGTCTCGTAGGAGACCTCCAGCAGCAGGCGCTGCTGCGGGTCCATCGCGACGGCCTCGCGGGGCGTGATGCCGAAGAACGCGGAGTCGAACGAGCTGGCGTTGTGCAGGAACCCGGCCTCGGTCGAGTCCAGCGCCTGGCGCAGCAGGTCCAGGTCCCAGCCGCGGTCGGTCGGGAACGGCGAGATCGCGTCCACGCCGTCGGTCATGACCTGCCAGAGGTCCTCCGGCGAGGCGATACCGCCGGGGAAGCGGCAGGCCATCGACACGATCGCCAGGGGCTCGTCGGTGTGCTTCTTGGTCGCGGGCTTGACCACTTCAGCGGCGGGCACGGTGCCGAGCAGCTCACCGCAGAGGAAGTCGGTGAGCACGGCGGAGGTCGGGTAGTCGAACACCAGCGTCGCGGGCAGCCGGAGGCCGGTCGCGGCGGACAGCTGGTTGCGGAACTCGACGGCGGTCAGCGAGTCGAAGCCCAGCTCCTTGAAGGCACGTCCGGCGTCCACCTCGGAGCCCGAGCCGTAGCCGAGCACCGCGGCGACGTAGGCGCGGACGATCTCCAGCACCTCGGGCAGGCGCTCGTCCTCGGGCAGCGCGGCCAGTCGGCCCGCGAGTCCCGCGACGGCGGCCTCGTCGGCGGCGGTCGCCTTGCGGCGGGTGGCGGTGCGGACGAGCCCGCGCCACAGGCGGGGCACGGAACCGTCGGCGGCCTTGAGGGCGCTCAGCGTGACGCGCACCGGCAGCAGCAGGTCGTCGCCGGTGGTGAGGGCGGCGTCGAACAGCGCCAGGCCCTCGGCGTCGGTCAGCGCGCTGAAACCACCGCGCGACAGGCGGTCCTGGCCACCGGAGCCCATCGCGCCGGACATGCCGCTCGCCCGCTCCCACAGGCCCCAGGCCAGCGACACGGCGGGGTGGCCGTTGGCGCGGCGGTGAGCGGTGAGGGCGTCGAGGAACGCGTTGGCGGCGGCGTAGTTGCCCTGACCGGGCGAACCCAGCACGCCCGCGGCGGAGGAGAAGGACACGAACAGCGCGAGGTCGTCGGCGGCGGTGAGGTCGTGCAGGTGCCAGGCGGCGTCGACCTTCGGCCGCAGCACGGCGTCGAGGCGTTCCGGCGTCAGGGAGGCGAGGATCCCGTCGTCCAGCACACCGGCCGCGTGCACGACACCCGCGATGCGGTGCTCGGTGCGGATGTCGGCCAGCACGGCGGCCAACGCGTCGCGGTCGGCGGCGTCGCAGG
>DATMCA010000558.1:0-2339 GCA_035559015.1 Umezawaea sp.
CTCGTCGGGACGGTGATGTCGAGGTCGCCCTCCGGGAACGTGCTGCTCAGAGACGGTGACGGGGTTCTCGGCACGCACAGGCTGGTGTCGAACGGCCGGTTCGGGAGTGTCCTCGGGTCGGGGTTTGGTTCTTGCGAGCTCCTCGGCGGGTCAGCCGGGGCTGGTTGGGCTGGCTGCGGTTCGGGGAACCGCTGGCCGGCTGAGGCTGGGATTTGGGCTGCGGCCGGCGGAAATGGCGGGTGGCGTTGTTCGCGCTGGTCAGCCGGTCACCGCCCATCCTGCGGCGGTGCTGTGCAGGCCGAGGACGGCCAGGCGGGCCAAGTTGACCGCCGCGGCGAGCAGCCGGAAGTCCGCGTCAACCCGCTCGGTGCCGCGGACCCGGGCGCGGCGCCCGCCGTGGCGGTGGCGCATCAGGTGCCCGAGCTTGCGCTCGATCTTGGGGCGGGTACAGCGGTAGTCGGCAATCCAGGCGGGGTCGGTCTGGCGGGCGCGGGCATTGGCGAGGGCTTGCTCGTGTGGGCCGATGCTGATCGTGCGGCCCCCTGCGGCGGTGGTGCACTGCGCGCGCAGCGGGCACGGGGCGCACATCGCGCCGAAGTAGGCGGTTCCGCCACCGGTGCGGGCCGCCCGGATCCCGGCGGTGTTCCCGGCCGGGCAGCGCACCATCCGCGCGCCGAGATCGATGTCGAAGCGGTCCTTGGGGAACAACCCGCCCCCGGTGGTCGGGGCCTGGGTCTTGCACCGGTCGGCGATCCCGGCCTCGCCGAGCAGACAGTGGAACTCGCCGGTGCCGTAGGCGTTGTCGCCGTAAACCGTCGGCCCTGCCGCGGTCAGCTCGGCCGCATCCGCCGTCGAGTCCTTGACCACCGGCGGCCCGGTCTGTGACGGCCCGGTCTGCTCGGCGAGCAGGTCGGCGATGAGATCCTCGGCGGCCGTGGCATCGCCGGTGTTGCCCGGGGTGACCGTGGTCGCGGTGATGATCTCGCTGTCCGGATCGGCCGCGGCATGACCCTTGTAGCCGTCGAACCCGCGCGCGGCGGTCTTGTGCCCGTGCCGGGCGTCGGGGTCCACCGTGGAGATCACCCGGTCCTTGGCCACCCGCCGCGCGATCCGGAACACCCCGTCCGCGGCGTCGCGCTCGAGGTCCTGGCCGAGCACCGTGGCTAGCAGCGTCGCGGCGTGGGTGACCGGTTCGGTCAGCTCGCGCCCGTCCAGCACGGCGAGCACCGCGAACCCGTCGCGGGCCCGCGAGTCGATCAGCTCCTCGCGGGCGCCCGGATCGTCCCAGTCGATCTGCGGCTTGCCGGTCGAGGCGTAGTCATCGCCGCTGGACAGCACCGCGCGCACCGCCGCCGCCAGCTCGGCGTCAGCGGCGGTGGCGGCGAGCAGCCCGCGCAGCGCCGAGCGGACCAGCGTGACCGTGTCCATCGTGGCCACCGCGTCATATAGCGGGGTGGAGTCCACCACCCGGCGCCGCCCGACCAGCCCGGCCGCGGCCGCCGCCTCCAGCCCGACCTCGAAGACCCGGTCCGGGCGCCCCGAACGACGCAGCCGCTCGCGCATGTCCACCAGCACCGTGTGCGCGAACCGGTCCCACCGGCCGGGTCCATAGCCGCCGACCCCGGCGGCGTAGCGCCAGCGCACGTCGAAGGCGTACCGGTCGACCGCCTCCCGGTCTGACTGCCCCTCCAACCGCTGCAGCACCATCACCGTGGCCACCACCGACGGCGGCACCGAGCGCCGACCCCGATCGGTGAACAGATCGGCGAACAACTCGTCGGGGAACAACCGGTCCCGTTCCCGGGCCAGGAACCGGTAGATCGAGTTCTCCGGCAGCGACTCCTCGCAGAACCCGGTCGCGTCGTCGAGCAGGTCGACCTGGCGGTCCGCACGCCCCAACGTCACCACGAGATCATCCCGCAGCAGGCCGCTCAGCAGGGTGACCGCCACGCGAAAGACACCAGCCACCTAGCGGCGGTGCCGCGGTCCCCGCAGTTGCATGCTGCCGTGCCGCGGCTCGCCGTCGGAAGCCGGCGATGTAGCCGACGGCCATGGCGAGCAGGATCGCACCGCAGCACACCGAGGCCCAGACGGTGCCGCTCATGCCGACACGTCGGTGTCGTGTCGTCGTGAGCGCACCCCGCCGGGGCCGCGGGTCACGCCGGGAAGCGGACCCGAATGCCCGTCAGCCCGCCGATACCACGCGGGCGTCGGGGCCGGGAAAGTAGACCGACTCGTGGCCGTCCTGCCAGCGGATCCGATAGTGCTCCCGCTCGCCCTGCCCGATCACCTCGATCACCTCGCCGTGCCGCCGGAGTGCATCGAGCGTGGTGGTGTCG
>DATMCA010000559.1:0-4141 GCA_035559015.1 Umezawaea sp.
TCTCGGCGGTCGAGGAGCTGCTGCCTGGCGGTCACGACGATCAGCAGCGGTACCGGGTCGCCCGCACCGGACAGGTCGTCGACGGTGTCGAGGAGCCAGTCGTCGGCGAGGTGGAGGTCGTCGATGATCAATACCGTGGGCTCGCGGAGCGTGTGCCTCAGCAGGCGGACGCAGGCGACGGCGGCGTCCCGGCTCGGCGCAGCGGTCGACTCCGCCGCCAACGCGGGCAGTTGGGCGCGCAGCCGTCTGCGCTCGTCCGGCGAGATGGGCAGGGCGTCGACCGCTGCCGCCAGCCGGTCCAGCACGACGGTCGGGTCGTCGTGCCGGTCCGCTCCGACGCACATCCGGGCCAGGCGGGCCAACAGCATCGAGGCCGGAACGGCGGTCCGCCGCCGTTCGGACAGGCCGATCATCAGCGCGTTCACCACCCCCGCCTCGCCCATCCGGCGGTGGAACTCCGTCACGATCCGGCTCTTGCCCATGTGCGGGTCGCCCAGCAGCGTGACCAGTTGGGGTGTGCGCTGCCGGCGGACCAGTTCCCACCGGTCGTGCATGAGGCCCACCTCGCGCGTCCTGGCGATCAGCCGGTCCGGGGACCACGAGCGGGCGGACATCAGCCGTTCGGTCCTGATCCGCCAGCCGGGGCTCTGGAGCTCGGCGAAGGCCGACGAGGCGGCCCACTGCGTCGTCTCGCACAACGACACGGTTCCCGGCGAGCAGGTGGCCACCTGGTCCAGCACCCTGTCCAGGAGGGGACCGGCGAGCAGCGATGGCGTGCCGATGAGCGCCTTGCCGGTCGTCACGGCGACGGACGCGACCTCGCCCGCCGACCGGAGGGACTCCTCGACGGTGAAGGCCACTCCGACGGCCAGCGGTACGTCGATCTCCGACGACCGGCCCGCCCCGAAGACGGCGACCACGTACGGTCCGAACTCGCCGACGAACTCGCCACCCCGGCGGAGGGACTCCGACCGGAGCGCGGCGGCCGCCGTCGTCCGCGAGGGGCCGCCGTGGCGGGGGTGGGTGAGCACGGCGAGCACGCTGACGTCCTTCTCCACCGCCACAACGGTTTCGGTTCTCGCCCGCGCCTCCGGTACCACGGTGTCCGGTACCGCCGCGAGGACCTCGGGTGGTGTTCCGCCCGCCGGCCCTGGCGTGCGCGCCGGCGGTGGCAAGGCCGGTCCGGCGTCGAGCGGGAGGCCGGGGCGGTGGACCCGCGCGAGGCCGGGACCGCGGTCACCGGACCGGGCCAGGAGCGCACGGGCCCGGTCGAAGACCACCAGGGTGTCGGCGTGGTGGTCGGACAGGGACAGGGCCCGCATGAGCTGTCCCGCCATCCGCGCCCGGAACGGCTCCGAGGAGGCGTGCGCCTCCAGTTCGTCGACCACCTCGGCGAAGTGCCCGGAGGCCAGGCTCGCCTCGCAGTACTCCTGGACCACCTTCAGCCGCTCCTCTTCGAGGGCGATCACCTCGGGCCACCACGACACCGACTCCGCGAGGTCGGCGAGAACGGGTCCGCGCCACACCTGAAGCGCTTTCCGCAGCGTGGCCGACGCGCTGTCCCACTGCTCGTCCCTGAGCCGCGCGCTGCCCTCCTCCGCGAGCCGCCTGAAGTGCTCCAGGTCGAGGCACTCGGGAGGGAGGCGCAGGAAGTAGCCGGGGGAGTGGGTCAGCAGCACGGCGGTGTCCTGGTCGTCGGACCGGGTGTCGTGGAGCACGAAGCGCAGCTGGGACACCGCGTTCTGCAACATCTTCCGAGCCGTCGGAGGTGCGCCGTGCCGCCACAGCGCCTGCATCATCCGGTTCGCCGGGACCACGGTGTTGTGGTTGAGGAGGAGCAGGGCGAGGATCGTGCGCTGGCGGCTGCCCTCGAAGATGACGGGGGAGCCGTGGCGGCGGAACTCCAGGCTCCCCAGGATGTTCACCCGCACGGGCCCGCCAAGGGTGCTCCGCCTGCGGATTCGTCCTGTGTGGACGGTGTGGTGACGGGGTCGGGGGGCTGGCGCGGGACCGGAGCGCCTCCGGGCGCGCCGGGTCGCGCTGGTCGACGGGTGATGGGACCACCGAGGCGGACGACAAATCCCTGCCGGTTCACGTTGCAGCACCTTCGGTTCGACGACGCGTCGGGCTGGAGGGGTCCTGCGGCCGGGAACGCATTTCCGGCCGGGTACGACGAGTATTCGGATTGCCCAAAGTGCATGAAGAGTAACCCCGTGCCGATGGCGTAGTGCGGAATATCCATCAGGTGATCCGGGATCGCGATGGATGGAGATAGCGCATTGCCTGGACAAATCTATCAGCGCAGGCTTACATCGTAAAGTGACGGGTATCACCCTCCTGTCGGTCTGGGGGGAGGATGGCCGCGATCCGAATGTGTGCCACTTGACCTGTGGTTCCATTTGCTGTCGGACGATGGCCCACGTCGTCGGGGGTCAGCAGTGGCGGTCGGGGTGTGGTACGCGCGCTCCGCGAGGCCCCGACGTGCGTTCGGCGGGCTTTTCGGCCCTTCGGCGAGGAAAGCGGTATAGGTATGGGTGTAGGTATCCGCCTAGTCCGGGGCGAGTGGGTTCACCGTGTCCGGCACCCGTACTGGGAACTTTGTTGCCGGGATGTTTCGCGGATTCGCCGGGCGTTCGCCGGGTCTTCTTCAAGGGGTGTCACGACCGTCCTCGCCGACGTTCCCGGCTCCTGCGGCGCGGCTGCGGCTCAACGAATCGAGACGCACGGCCCGGTGGAGGAGGTGTGCCGACCCGTCGGTACCGGTCCCGGTAGACGCTGGTCACGACCCTCCGTGTCAAAGCGAGTTGCACAACATACTCGATCCCGCACCATTTTTCGTGGCTAAAAGATGCCCGTTGGAGATTACGTCCATGCTGGGCCGTTCGAGTGAATTGTTTCGATCCCGAGTGTGTGCGAGCGGTTACCTGGGAGCGGTTCACCAGCGGTGAGGTCGGACAGCGCCGGCGGCGGAACTTCGCTTGTCCAGTTTGCTGAGAGGACAACGTCGCCTTCGCACCGATGCCGTTGAGCGGCTTCATGCTAGCCTCGGTCGAGGTGAGCACGATAAATGATTGCTCGACTTGGGAGTATCGCAGCGCCGGCCTGCCGCAAAGGTCTGCCGCATCGGAATCGCTCTCGGGTTCATCTCCGGACAAGGTGCGAATCGTCCATCGGAAATGTCGAATGAGGCAACCTTGACTTGCACGGTACGGGGGAAGTTCGTCGGCCGCCGATCCGAGTTCGCGGCATTGCTCACCTCGTTGGACAAGGCCGCCGCCGGGCACGTGGTGATCTGCTCCGTCGTGGGCGAGATGGGTGTGGGCAGAACGTCCCTGGTCGGCAGGTTCTCCGGTGTCGCGCGCGATCGCGGGCACACCGTCCTCACCATCGGTCGCGGCTCGGCGGGTACCGCCGTGCTGTCGTCGTTGTCGGCGCAGGTCGCCGCCGGTGTCGCGCCGGCCGTCCGAGAACCGGGCGGGGAGGCCGCGGCGGTGCCACCGCTCGTCCTGATCGCGGACGACGTCGACGAGCTCGACGTGGGGACGAGGGCGGCGCTCGACTCGTTCCTGGCCGCCGCGACCGGCTTCCCGCTGCTGATGATCACCACGTCGCCGGACGGCGGGGTCCACGGCGAGCGGGGTCTCCCCACCTCCTCCGCGAGCAGCCTGCACCTGGACCTGCGCGGCCTGTCCGTGTCGGAGACGTCCACCTTCGTGCGCGACGCGCTGGGGCGTGAACTCGATCCTCGCGTCGTGGTCGAGCTGCACCGCGTGAGCGCGGGCAACCCGTCGATGCTGTCGGCGCTCGTGTCCGGGTTCCCCGGTGACGCCCGCCTGACCCCGAAGCTCCGCGACATCCGCGCGACGGGCATCCCGGAGGTCGCCTCGTCGGTGTCGGCGAGAGTGGTGCGGCGCGACCCCGACGCCGCCAGGTTGATCAGGGCGGCGGCGGTGGCCGGGGACGACTCGGAACTCGCGCTGGTGGCGCACATGAGCGGGCTCGAACTGCCCGCGGCACTGGCGGCGGCGGACGCGCTGGTGCACCTGCGCCTGGTCGAGGACGAGAGCAGGTTGCGGTTCCGCCACCCGCTGCTGAGGACGTCCCTGCTGACCACCGTCACGCACGTCGCGCGGGACGCCGC
>DATMCA010000560.1:0-11971 GCA_035559015.1 Umezawaea sp.
CCACACCGACGCCCGCGCGGGACGCGGCCTGCGGCGAGTCCAGGTGCACCTCGACGCCGCCCACCGACAGCGTTCCGCCGTCCGGTCGGTACACGCCGGTGAGGATCTTGATCAGGGTGGACTTCCCGGCCCCGTTCTCGCCGAGCAGCGCGTGCACCGAGCCCGGCTCGATCCGCAGGCTCGCCTTGTCCAGCGCCCGGACGCCGGGGAACAGCTTCACCAGGTCTTGTGCGATGAGCACTACGCCGCCCCTCGACGGTGGGTGAGCACGACGGTGCCGAGCACCACCGCGCCGACCACGAAGTTGACCCAACTGGGGTTCAGCGAGAACTGGGCGCGGGCCACGTCGACCAGCCGGATGATGATGGCGGCCAGCACGGTCCCGGACACCGACACGGCCCCACCGGACAGGGCGACGCCGCCAATGATGGGCGCGGCGAAGCTGGCCAGCAGCCAGTCGCCGCCGATGCTCTGGTTCACCCCCGGAGCGGACGCCAGCGTGACGACCGCGGCAACGCCGATCAGCAGCCCGGACAGCGCGTGGGCCAGCACGATCGACCGGTTGTTGGAGATCCCGGAAAGCCTGGCGGCCAACGGGTTCCCGCCGCTGGCGAGCAGGTACCGGCCCCAGACCGCCTGGCGCAGGAACACCGCGAGCACGACGGCCACGGCCAGCGCGACCAGGAAGACCACCGGGATGTGGAAGATCGCGGCCCGACCGAGGTCCCGCAGCACCGGCGAGTAGTCCGACACCGTCGTGGTGCCGACGAGTTCGTACTGGAGGCCGGTCAGGATCGTCATCGTGGCGAGCGTGACGATGAACCCGTTGATCCGGGTCAGCACCACCAGCACGCCGTTGACCACGCCCACGAACGCGCCGAGCACCAGGGCGCCCGGCACCGCCAGCCACACGGGGACCCCGTGCTGCGCCATGGCGACACCGCCCGCGCAGGCCACGAAGCCGCCGAGGGCGCCGACGGACAGGTTCATCTGCCCGACGGCCAGTGCCACCAGCTGCGCGAGTCCGATGAGGACCGGGACGGCCAGGTAGGCGAAGAAGGTCTCGACGGCGGACCCGCTGAGCAGCGAACCACCGGAGGTCACCACGAGCGCGGTGTAGCCGACCACCGCCACCACGGCGAGCGTGGTCTCGTTGGACTTGAGCCGTGCGTCGAGCGTGATCACCGCCGGACCGCCTTCCGCTCGGAGATGACCTGGCGCACGCGGTCGAGCGACAGCGCGGCCAGCAGGATGATCCCCAGCGAGATCGACAGGCTCTGCACGCTGGCGCCCAGCATCGTGAGCCCCTGCCGGATCACCTGGGTCAGCGACGTGCCGAGGAACGTGCCGATGATCGACACCGCGCCGCCGGTCAGCAGCGTCCCGCCGAGCACCGGTCCGAGGAAGGACGGGAGCATGAACTCCGACCCGATGGTCGCGGTGAACGAGCCGCTGGTGACCGCGAGCATGAAGCCCGCCAACGCGGCCAGCCCGCCGGACAGCGCGTGCGCGCCGACGATCCGGCGGTCGACCGGGATCCCGGAGAGCTCGGCGGCGACGGGGTTGCTGCCGACCATGAGCATCTCGCGGCCGGTGCGGGCGCGGGAGTAGAGGTAGCCGACCGCGAGCATGGCGGCCACCGCGAAGATCACGAGCTGGGGAACCGCCCCGGTGCCGCAGACCGGTCCCACGCACACGTCGGCGAGCGAGAACGTCCGGAGTTCCTGCATCCCAGGGGGTTTCGTCGTGAACGCCGCCGAGGTCGTCAGCTCGGAGTACACCAGCGACACGAACCCCAGCAGCGCGAAGTCCATCGCCAGCGTCACGACGAACGAGTTCACGCCCGACGAGGTGATGATCAGGCCCGTGAGAGCCCCGATCGCGGCCCCTGCGGCGACACCGATGACCAACCCGACGTACAGCGGCAGGTGCCACTGCTCGTAGGCCAGCCCCATGAACATCGCGCCGAACGCCGCCATCCGGCCGACCGCGATGTTCAGGTGCCCGATGGACAGCACCGCGAGTTGCGCCAACCCGACCACGGTCAACGTGGCCACGTCGCGCAGCAGCGGGAACACGACGAACCGCTCGTCGAAGAACGTGGGGATCATCGACCCGAACACCACGACCAGCAGGACGAGCAGCAGCACCAACCCGGTGCGCTGGTCGGCGAGCGACCGCCGGAGGACCTGGAGGGTCACGCGACTCTCCGGTCGTCCATGGCGTCGCGGTCCCACGCGATGCCCAGGCCGGGCGCCGACGGTGCGACGGCCTGACCGTCCTCGACGGCCATCTCCGCCGTCGTGATCGCCCGCAGCTGCGGGATGTGCTCGACGTACCGGCCGTTGGGGATGGCCGCGGTGAGGCTCACGTGCAGCTCCATCAGGAAGTGCGGGCACACGGCCACGTTGAACGCCTCGGCCAGGTGCGCGACCTTGAGCCACGGCGTGATGCCGCCGACGCGGGCCACGTCCACCTGCACGATGGACGCCGCGCCGCGTTCGAGGTAGTCGCGGAACTGGCCGACGGAGTACATCGACTCGCCCACGGCGATCGGGATGCTGGTGGAGCGGGCCAACCGCTCGTGCCCGGCGACGTCGTCGGCGGGCAGCGGTTCCTCCAGCCAGAACAGGTCGACGGGCGCGAACGCCTCCGCCCGCCGGATCGCCTCGGCGGCCGTCATCGACTGGTTGGCGTCGACCATCAGGTCGAACCGGGGGCCGACGGCGTCCCGGACGGCCATCAGGCGTTCGAGGTCCTCGTGCGCGGTCGGCTTGCCCACCTTGACCTTGATGCCGCTCCACCCGGCGTCGACGGCGGCCTTCGCGCCGAGCACCAGGTCGTCGGTGCTCAGGTGCAGCCAGCCGCCTTCGGTGTCGTACAACGGGACCTTCGGTCGGAACCCGCCCGCGATCCGCCACAGCGGCTCGCCGGCGCGGAGGCACTTGAGGTCCCACAGCGCGGTGTCGACCGCCGCGAGGGCGAGCGACGTGATGGCCCCGACGGTCGTGGCGCGGGTGGACGCGAACAGGTCGTGCCACACGCCTTCCACGAGCCGGGAGTCCTGGCCGATCAGCCTCGGCAGCAGGTGGTCGCGGAGCAGCGCGTGCACCGCGCTCCCACCCGTGCCGATCGTGTACGAGTAGCCGAGCCCCACGGCGCCGTCGTCCGTGCCCACCTCCACGAAAATGGTCTCCTGCTTGAGGAAGGCCTGCACCGCGTCGGTGCGGACCTGTTCCACCTCCAGGTCGACGATGAACGCTTCGGCTCTGCTGACGACGGCCACCGCGGGCCCCTCTCCGTGCGCTGGTTCAGGTCAGGAACACTTGAGGACGCTGCTCTTGAACTGCTCGGTGAGCTGCGTCGTCTTGGCCTTGCGCTCGGTGTCGTAGGTGTCGGCGTTGGCCTTGGTGATCACGAACGAGCCGGAGTCGACCGTCGTGCCGGAGGTGGCCATCGTGCAGGCGCCGGTGGCGAGCTGGGCGAGCGCCCAGCCGCCCACGTAGGCCTGGCCGGTCGGATTCTGCGCGATGGTCGCCGCCACCGAACCGTCCTTGATGCCGGCCAGGATGGTCGCGTCGTCGTCGATCGCCACGACCTTGATCGGCAGCCCGGAGGACTTCACACCCGCCGCCGCCGCGACCGCGGGGTTGTACGCGGTGGTGACGATGCCCTGGATCTGGTTGCCCTGCGCGGAAAGCAGGTCCGCCACGGCCTTCTGCGCGGTCTGGAGGTCCTTGTCGATGTCCGGGATCGTGGTTAGGATGGTGACCTTGCCGCCGGTCTCGTCCACGGCCTTCTGCACGCCCGCGATGCGGCGCTGGGTGTTGGCGTCGACGTTGTTGCCGGTCAGGTGGACCAGCTTGCCGGTGCCGCCCATGGCCTCGATGGCGGTCTTGGCCGCCTTGTACGCGGCCTCGCCGACGTCGGTGGACAGGCAGAAGTCGGCCTCGTCCTTGTCACCGGCCGGGCAGGAACCCAGCGAGGCCACGGTGATGCCCTTGGCCTTCAGGTCGGTGAACGTGCTGTTGATGTCCGTCGGCGAGACGCCGAAGATGCCCATCGCGTTGTAACCCTGCGACGCCAACGAGTTCAGCGCGCTGTTCTGCTTCGCCTGGTCCCACTGGCTGGTCTCGTCGAAGACCGTCCCGCCGAGCTTGAAGTCGGCCTTCACCTGGTCGGCCGCGGCCTTCCAGGGCTGGAAGTAGGGGTGCGGGCCGCCGGGGACGAAGGCGACCTTGACGCTCGACGCGTCCTTCTTGTCGGGCCCGGCCGCCGACTGCCCGGCGTCCGATCCCTTGGTGGTGCATCCGACCGTGACCGCGAGCAGCCCTACGGCCACCGCGCACAGCCTGGTCCGCTTCGCGAACGGCCTCATTGCCAGCCTCAATCCTATAGGATATTGGATAGCTGATTTCTACGACACGATGAACGAAGTGTCAACAGGGGCGCCGCGCAGGACAGGGACAATCGTTACCAGCCCGCACGATGCGTGTCACGCCGGTGACGGGGCGGTGATCTTCGGCGCGCGCGGCACGCCTCCCCTGCTTACCCTCCGGTGATGTCTCAGTGGACCGGGCAGACCCTGTTGGCGCTGTTGGGCGGGTTCGCGCTGGCGTTCGTGCTGGTGCTCCCGTTCGTGGCCCGCAGCTACCGGCTCCGCGGCACCCTCGGCGTCGGCCGGGCCGTGACGGGGCTGGCGTTCCTGGTCTACGCGCTCGCGCTCGTCACGTACACGCTGCTCCCGCAGCCGGGGGTGGACGCCGAGTTCTGCGCGGCGAACACCGCGCTCGCGCACCCCGTGTGGAACCCGCTGGAGTTCGTCTCCGACATGCGGAAGTTCCACACCGGCCCCCTGTCGAACCCGGCGCTCCAGCAGGTGGTGTTCAACGCCGCGCTGTTCGTGCCCTGGGGGTTCTTCCTGCGGCGGCTGTTCGGCCGGGGTATCGGCACGGCGGTGGCGACGGGGTTCCTGGTCTCGCTGTTCATCGAGACCACCCAGCTCACCGGCGTGTGGTTCCTGTTCCAGTGCCCGTACCGGCTGTTCGACACGGGCGACCTGATGTTCAACACGCTCGGCGCGGCCGTCGGCGCGGTCCTGACCAGGCCCGCGGCCGTGGTCGCGGCGGCCGACGCCGCCGTGCCGCGGCCCGTGACGACCGGGCGGCGGGTGCTCGGGATGCTGCTGGACCTGATCGGCGTCACGCTCGTGGGCGTGGCGCTCGTGGTGGTCGCCGGCGCGGTGCAGTACCTCTTCTCGAACAACCGGTCCCTCGCGGTGCTCGACGCGCACCCGCTGCGGGACGCCGTGCTCGGCGAGTGGCTGCCCGCCGTGGTCCTGCTGCTGCTCGTGCCGCTGTTCGGCACCGGCGCGACACCGGGCCAGCGGGCCGTCCGGCTGCGACCATCGGGGCCGCCCGTGGGCTGGCGGGCGTTGATCCGGTTCCTGACCGGGTCGGGCGGCTACTTCCTGGTCAGCGGCCTGGAAACGGCGACGGGCTCGACCACGTGGCAGGGACTGCTCTCACTGTGGCTGCTCGCGAGCCTGATCGGGGCTTGGCGAACCAGGGACCACCGGGGCCTGTCGGGGGTGTTCGCGGGCCTGCACGTCGTCGACTCGCGCGAGGTCAGCCGCGAACCGGTAGCCGCACGGTGAACGTGGACCCCTGACCGAGCGCGCTCGCGGCGGTGACCGTGCCGCCGTGGGCCTCGGTCAGGTCGCGGACGATCGCGAGCCCCAGCCCGCTGCCACCCGAATCCCGGTTGCGCGACTTCTCCGCGCGCCAGAACCGGTCGAACACCCTGGGCACGTCCTCGGCGCTGATCCCGACGCCGATGTCGGCCACCTCGACGACCGCCCAGTCACCGTCGCGGCGACCGTGACGGCTCCGCCTAGACCGGTGTGCCGCGCGGCGTTGCCGACCAGGTTGTCCACGACCTGCCGCAACCGCTTGGGATCCGCGACCACGTCGACGTCGGCGGCCCGCACGCGCAGGTCCACGTCCGCCGGGTGGGCCTTCGCTCCGTGCGCGACCGCGGCCTGCGCCAGCACGTCGCCGAGCCGCACGTCCTCCTTGTGCAGCCGCAGTTCCCCGCGTCGGCCGCTCCCCGCAGCCGGGACAGCTCGTCCTCCGACAGCCGGTAGGGCCCGACCGCGCGCGGGTCGATCCGGTCCGGACCGGCGCCCGGTACGAGCGCGGGGTCCACTGGGCCAGCGGCTGGAAAAGCCCTGCCGGTCGGCGGCTTTCCGTGACTAGTGCGCTGGTCGTCGCGGCGGTACCCGCGGCTCTCGGGATTGGTGCAGGTCAGCCGCCCGTCGGACGCGCTGGCGGCCAAGCGGGCGGAGGAGAGCGGCTTCTCCGCGCTGTTCCTCGGGTTGGCGGGGGTGGCGCTGCTGGTCGGGGGCATCGGGGTGGCCAACACCATGGTCATCTCGGTGCTCGAACGCCGTCGCGAGATCGGTCTCCGCCGGGCGCTCGGGGCCACCCGCGGGTACGCGGCCCACCAGCACCTGCCACCGGTGGTCCCGCCGTGGGCGCTCGGCGGAGCGGTGGTCGTCGGCGTGCTGGCCGGTTTCCACCCGTCGATCCGCGCGGCCCGGCTGACGCCGACGGAGGCGCTAGCGACGGTCTAGTCGCCGAGCACGACCGGCAGGGCCTCGACGCCGTACACGACCGAGGTCTTGCGGAACGCCAGGTCGGCCTGGGTGCCGTGCAGCCGCATGTCGGGGAACCGCCGGACCAGCGCGGGGTACGCGGCCCGCAGCTCCATGCGGGCCAGCTCGGCGCCGATGCAGCGGTGGATGCCGTAGCCGAAGGCCAGGTGGGACGGGGACTTGCGGGAGGGGTCGAACCTCTCCATGTCCTCGCCCATCGACTCGTCGCGGTTGGCTCCGCTGAGGGAGCACACGACGACGTCGCCCTTGGCGATGTGCTTGCCGCCGATGACCATGTCGGTGCGGGCGAAGCGGGGGAAGGCGACCTGCACGACCGTGAGGTGGCGCAGCAGCTCCTCGACGAACGGGTTCACGGCCGCGTCGTCGTCGCGGATCTCGGCGAACGCCTCGCGGTCCTCCAGCAGCACCAGCGCGCCGAGCGCGAGCATGCTGGCGGTCGTCTCGAAACCGCCGGTCAGCACGCCGTCCGCGAGACCCGCCAGTTCGCGGTCGCCGACCTCGTCGCCGTGGTCCTTGATGATCATGCCGAGGAGGCCGTCACCGGGGTTCTCGCGCTGCTTCTTGACGACGTCCATGAAGTACGCGAGCGACTCGGACATCGCGCCGAGCGACGGGTTGGCGCCCGCGAACAGGTCGAACCTGGTCATGCTGAGGCGCTGGAAGTCCTCGCGGTCCTCGTACGGGACGCCGAGGAGCTCGCAGATCGCCAGCGACGGGATGGGCAGGGCGAACGCCTTGACCAGGTCGACCGGGCCGTCGGTGGCGGCCATGGCGTCCAGGCGGTCCTTGACGATGGCGTCGATGCGCGGCGCGAGCCTGCTGAGCCTGCGCATGGTGAACTCGGGCGTCAGCAGGCGGCGCAACCGGGTGTGCACGGGCGGGTCCGCCATCCCGAGGCCACCGGGGTTGCTCTCCGCGGAGAGGCCGCCGGACGTGCCGACGAGGTTCGCGAAGTCGTTGCTGAACTCGTCGACCTTGCCGAGCACCTCCTTCGACTCCTCGTAGCCGGTCACCAGCCACACGTTGATGCCGAACGGCAGTTTCAGCTTGCTCACGGGCTCGCGCCTGCGGCGAACCCCTAGTTCGGGCACGGGGTCGACACCGTCGCGGCGCAGCGGCATGAGCGCGGAATGGGGGAAGAAAGAGAGGGTGGAAAGGTCCAGCGGCTTTTTCTGCAACCGCGCGAGGTAGCCCCGCCCGAGCCTCGCCAGCACGCGGGAGCGCAAATTCCCCATAGTCGACATTATCCCCACCGTCGTTCGGTTCTCAGTTCCGTCGGGGCGCACCTGGCCACCGGCGGGCCTCGCGACCCCGTGGTTACGATAACCAACGATGCCCGAACCGACGACGCCCCCGACGGCGCGCCCGGTGTGTTCAGCGGTACTCGGCCTTCGGGAATTCGAACCGACGGCGCCGATGAAGATCCGGATAGGACGGACCGCGCCCATTCCAGTGGTGGAGTTCCGGGCTTCTCGGGAACGGGGGCGTGATGCGGATCGGGATCCTGGGGCCGCTGGAGGTGCGCGGTGCCGACGGTGCGCCGATCGCGGTCGGCGGAGGCGGTCCGCGAGCGCTGCTGACGCGGCTCGCACTGGCGCGGGGCCGGGTCGTGGGCCCGGCCGCGCTGTGCGCCGAACTGTGGCCGGACGATCAGCCCGCTGAGCCGACGGCGGCCCTCCAGTCGCTGGTCGCGCGGCTGCGGAGGGCGCTGACCGCCGATACCGGGGTCGGGCGGGCGGCGGTCGTGTCGGAGCCGACGGGGTACCGACTGGACCTCTCGCCGGACGCGGTGGACCTCTGGGAGTTCGAACGGCTCGTGGCCGAGGCCCGGACGGTCGAACCGTCCCGTGCGGCGGTGCTGCTGCGGGTCGCGCTGGACCTGTGGCGCGGCGACCCGCCGTTCGACTCCCCCGCGCTGGCCGAGTCGCGCGTTTCCGCTTTGGAGGACCTGGCCGACACGGGCGTCGCCGGGCTCGTGCCGGAGTTGGTGGAGCTGTGCGCGGCGCACCCGTTGCGGGAACGGGCGCACGCCCGGCTGGTGCGGGCGCTGTGCGCCGAGGGCAGGCACGCGGAGGCGCTGCGGGCGCACGAACGGGTGCGGCTCGCGTTGGCCGAGGAGTTGGGGTCCGATCCGGGCCCGGAGCTGCGGGACGCGCAGCTGCTGGCACTGCGGGCGGAGGCGGCACCGCGCCGGGGTAACGTGCCCGCGCGCTGGACGACGTTCGTCGGTCGGGACGCCGATCTCGACCTGGTGCGGGATCGGTTGCGGGACAACCGGTTGGTGACGTTGACCGGTCCCGGCGGCGTCGGCAAGACGCGGCTCGCGGTCGAGGTGGCGTCCCGGCTGGCGGACGAGGCCTGGGTGGTCGAACTGGGGGCGGTGACGGATCCGGAGCGGGTGGCGCCGACCGTGCTCGCGCTGCTCGGACGGCCCGGTGTCGGCGTGCTGCCCGGCCCGGTGGACGCCGTGGACCGGCTGGTGGAGGTGCTCGCGGACCGCCGGGTGGTGCTGGTGCTGGACAACTGCGAGCACCTGGTCGACGCCGTCGCGAAGCTCGTCGGCGTGCTGCTGGCGCGCACGCCGTCGGCGCGGGTGCTGGCCACCGGCCGGGAACCGCTGGGGATCACCGGCGAGGCCCTGCACCCGGTGTCCACTTTGGATCCCGGAGCCCAGGTCGCGCTGTTCCACGACCGCGCTTCCGCCGTGCGACCGGGATTCGTGGTCACGCCGGACGTCGAACGGGTGTGCGCCGAGTTGGACGGGCTGCCGCTGGCGATCGAACTGGCGGCGGCGCGGCTCCGGTCGATGACACCCGACCAGCTCGCCGCGCGGATCGGCGACCGCTTCCGGCTGCTGGACCGCGGCGACCGGACGGCGGCGGCCAGGCACCGCACGTTGCGAGCCGTGGTCGACTGGAGCTGGGACCTCCTCTCCGCCGACGAACGCGCGCTGCTGGCCGGGCTGTCGGTGTTCGTGGGCGGCGCTTCGCCCGAGGCCGTGCGGCGGGTGTGCACCGACGACGACCCGCTGGACCTGTTGTCCGCCTTGGTGGACAAGTCGTTGGTCGTCGTGACCGAGCACGACGGCGAGGTGCGGTACGGGCTGCTGGCGACCGTTCGGGAGTACGCGGCGGAGAAGGCGGCGGACGACGGCCTGGCGGAGCGGCACGCGGAGTGGTTCACGGCGTTCGCCGAACTCGCGGAACCCCACGTGCGCGGGCGTTCGCAAGCCCTGTGGTTGGGCCGACTGGGCCGGGAGCGCGGCAACCTGGACGCCGCACTCGACCACGCGCTGGCCGTGGGCCGCACCGACCTGGCGCTGCGGATGTTCGCCGCCCGGCTGTGGCCGTGGTTCGTGCAGGGCGCGCGGCGGGAGGCGGCCGAGCGCGCGGCGGCCGTGCACGCGGCGGTGACGCTCCTCCCCGAGGGTCTGGAGGACGCGGAAGCCCTGTGCCGCTTGGCTTGCGGGCAGGACGTCGAGGACACGGCGGCGCGGATCGTGCACCCCGCGGTGTTCGCCGCGTGGACCATCAGCGCCAGGGTGCCGTCCGACCCGCTCACGCACGCCACGGCGCTCGCGGACCGGTTCGCGGGCAACGCCGATCCGTGGCTCGACGCGTTCGGGCACCTGGTGCACGGCATCGTGGCCGCCGAGCTCACCCCCGGCGGAACCCCTTCCGCGGAACGGCACCTGCGTTCCGCGCTGGCGGGGTTCGACGGCGCGGGAGACCGCTGGGGGCGGACGTTCACCTGCTACGAGCTGTCCGTGGTGCTGGACAACCGGGGTGACGCGGCGGGCGCGGTGGCGGCGTTGGACGACGCCCGCGCGAGCAGCGCCGTGCTGGGCGGCGACGACGCGCTGCTCGGGCCGGTCATGCTGCTCACGACGTCGGCCCGGATGCGGGCACGGGCGGGGTTGTGCGACGCCGCCGAGGCGGAACTGGTGCGGGCGCAGGAGATCGCCGCCCGAACCGACGACGTCGCGCTCGCCAGGGTGCACCACGCCCGTGCCGAGGTGGCCCGCCGCCGGGGCGACTGGGCCACCGCGGACCGGTGGCTCACCGAGTCGTGGCGGCTGGTGCGGGCCGTCGACCCGGCGGCCGAGGTGCGGCCGACGCCGCACTTCGTCGTGCTGCTGCACTCCACCGCGGCCGTGGTGCTCGCGCGGTTGGCGCGCGCCGAGGAGGCCCGTGAACGGCACCGGTTGGCGTTGGAGCAGTCCACGGCGATCCTCGACGGGCCGTTGCGGGGCGAGGTGCTGGAGAACGCCGCCGGGTGGTGCCTGGAGCAGGGGTTCCCGGACCGGGCGGCGGTCGCGCTGGGGGCCGCGGTCGCGCTGCGAGGCGTCGAGGACACGCTGGATCCCGTGGTGCGGGAGATGCGGGCCCGGTGCGCCGCGGAGCTGGGCGAGGAGGGGTACCGGGCGGGGTTCTCCCTCGGGCAGCAGTCTCCATCCACAGCCTCTGAAATTTCAGCGAGGCTCTGACCTGGACTTTTCTTCAGTCTTCACCAGGTTGTCCACAGGCCCGGAAGTTGTCCACAGTTTCCGGATTCACCCTTTGCGGACTACTCCATTCGCCCTAACGTCGACGTATGACCTCTCCGCCCTCATCGACGTGTCCCCGCCTTCAGGTAGTCGTCGACCGCGTCCCGGTCGTCGGTCGTCAACCCGATGTACCCGTCGGGCCGCACGAGCACGAACCCCTCCGCGCCGTATGCGGCCCGCGCGTGGCCGTCGACGTCCAGAAGCGTGCGATCACCGACGATCACCTCGCCGTCGCGGAACTCCAGCAGCGTCCACTGCGGCCCCCTGAACAGGTCGAACAGCCGCACCCGTGCACCGTTCTCCTGGCACGGCGCGTCCGGCGCGCGGTCGCCTGCCCGCATCGGCCCTGGCGTCGTTCGGTCGTCGCGGCTCAGCGGGCCACCTCGGTAGTTCAACGCCAACTGGTGGAACTCGGCACCGCGCTGGTGCGCGTCCTCGTCACCTCCGACGTGCCGTTGCAGCGTCCGCGCGGCCAGGTCCAGGACACCGCGGGCGATCGGTTCCCGTTCGACCGCGTAGGTGTCGACGAGGTCCTTCGACGCAGCGAGCTTCCAGCCGAGGTTGTAGGCGTCCTGCACGCCGGTGTTCAGCCCTTGGCCGCCGGTGGGCGGGCAGACGTGGGCGGCGTCGCCGATCAGCAGCACCCGGCCTTCCTGGAACCGCGCGGCGAGGCGGACGTTGGCCCGCCACACGGTCGCCCAGACGACCTCGCGAATCCGGATGTCGGTGCGGCCGGAGGCGTCGTCGAC
>DATMCA010000561.1:0-3000 GCA_035559015.1 Umezawaea sp.
GGCGACCAGGCTCAGCGGAATGACCAGGCCGATCAGGCCGCGCCCGCCGCGGCTGAACGCCCCCGCCACCAGCCCGAGGGCCATGACGCCGATGACCAGGCCCAGCGTGCGCAGCGGGGTGAGCCAGTCGAGGTAGGGGCCCGCGATGACCGCTCCGGCCACGACCAGGAGCGACACGCCGAGCGTGATCCCGGTGACGGGTGACCGGTGCTTGGACCGCCGCACGGGCGGGGTCTCGGGCGGCTGCGCCACGGACTGGCCGGGTTCGGGCAGGTCCCACGCGAACGGCGCGGCGCCCAGCGGGTCCCACGCGGGAGGGGTGTCCGCGGTCTTCTCCTGGCCCGTGCCCATGGTCGTCACCTGATCCGTGGTGGTGGTGTTCGTCGTCGTGATCGTCGGGACGGGCCGGTTCACCGCGCCCCGGTTCTGGTGCAGCAGGTAGATGGCCCCGACGGACAGCAGCACCCCGGCCACCATCGTGAAGCCGCCGTCGAAGAAGAACCCCGTCGCCGGGAACAGCGCCAGGCAGAGCACCACCGTCAGCGGGATCGGGGTCGAGCTGCGGCCCTTCCCGATCAGCGCCTCGACGGGCGACACCTCGTCGTCCTCCTGGGGCAGCCCGAGCCAGCCCAGCAGGTAGATGAACACACCGGCACCGTTGCACAACGCCATCGCGACGAAAGCGACCCTGACGATCACCGGGTCGATCCGGTACCGCTCCGCGATGCCCTCGGCCACACCGGCGATCTTCCGCCCGCGGTGCGGCCGTCTGGGCCTGCTGACCCAGAAGTCCTTCAACGTCTCCTCGACGTTGGCAGCTGTCACATTCCCACTCACGTCACCGAGTTTGCGGCTTGGGGCCGCCTCGCACATCGGGGGAGCACCCTGAACACTGACTCGGGTGGAACCCTGATGATTCCCGTCCGGGCACGTGTGACGATCGGCTGGTGAGTTCGCAGGTGGAGACGGCAGCGGGGGCGGAGGTCGCGGTCCGCAGACGCCGCAACGGGCGCGTGGTCGCCGGGGTGGCCGGCGGGATCGCCGACCACCTGGGCGTCGAGGTGTTCTGGGTGCGCGCGGTGTTCGCGGCGCTGACGGCCCTGAACGGGGTCGGCGTGATCGCGTACGGCCTGCTGTGGGTCTTCGTGCCGCAGCGGACCGTGAACGCGCCGGGGGAACCGCCGCTGAAGCCGGGGGAACGCCAGCAGGCCATCGGTCTGCTGGCGCTGGGGCTCGGCGCGGCCGTGGTGGTCACGCTGCTGACGGGGGCGGTCAGCGGGTGGATCGTCGGCCCGCTGGCGGTGGCCCTGGTCGGTGCGGCCGTCGTGTGGCGGGAGGCGGACGAGGCCCAGCGCCGCCGCTGGCGGGACGGGGCCCGCAGCGGGGTGCTGGGCAAGAGCGGCCGGTCGACGCTGATCCGGATCGCCGCCGGGGTGGCGCTGGTCGCGCTCGGCATCGGGGTGCTGGTGGTCACCACCTACCAGCTCGACCAGATCCAGTTCACGCTGGTCGCGGTGCTCGCCACGCTGGCGGGCGTCGCGCTGCTCACCGTGCCGCTGTGGATCAAGCTGGTGAACGACCTCGGTGAGGAGCGCAGCGCGCGCATCCGGACCGAGGAGCGCGCGGAGATCGCCGCCCACCTGCACGACTCCGTGCTCCAGACGCTGGCCCTGATCCAGAAGCAGGCCGAGGCGCCGCGCGAGGTCCGCAGGCTCGCCCGCGGCCAGGAGCGCCAGCTGCGGGACTGGCTGTACGGCCGCGACGTGGGCGACTCCTCGCGGCCGACCACGGTGTCCGCCGCCATCGCCCTGGCCTCGGGGGAGGTCGAGGACACGTTCGCCATCTCGGTGCAGCAGGTCGTCGTCGGGGACTGCCCGCTGGACCACAACCTGCTCGCGATGGTGCAGGCGGCGCGCGAGGCGATGGTCAACGCGGCCAAGCACGCGGGGGTGGCCGAGATCAGCGTCTACGGCGAGGTGGAGGAGGACAGCGTCACCGTCTTCGTGCGCGACCGGGGCAAGGGGTTCGACCCCGAGACCGTTCCGGAGGACCGGCATGGCCTCGCCGACTCGATCCGGGGGAGAATGGTCCGGCACGGTGGGGAGGCCAAGCTGCGCACGAGCCCTGGAGAGGGCACGGAGGTGCACTTGGAGATGCCGAGGAAGCAGGAGGCCAGGTCGTGACCGAAGGCAAACGGGTCAGGGTGTTCCTGGTCGACGACCACGCGCTGTTCCGCGTGGGGGTTCGGGCCGAGCTCGATTCGATCAGCGACGAGATCGAGGTCGTCGGCGAGGCGGGCTCCGTCGGCAAGGCGGTCGCCGGGATCGGCCACCACAAGCCGGACGTGGTGCTGCTCGACGTCCACATGCCCGACGGCGGCGGTGCCGCGGTGCTCGCCCAGGTGCGGACCGCGCTGCCGGACGTGGTGTTCCTCGCGCTCTCGGTCTCCGACGCCGCCGAGGACGTCATCGCGGTCATCCGCGCGGGCGCCCGCGGCTACGTGACCAAGACGATCTCCAGCCAGGAGCTGGTGCGCGCGGTCGTGCGGGTGTCCGACGGCGACGCGGTGTTCTCGCCGCGGCTGGCGGGCTTCGTGCTGGACGCGTTCGCCGACCGGCCCGGCGCGGCCCCGATCCGGGACCCCGAGCTGGACCTGCTGACCCCGCGCGAACGGGACGTCCTGCGGCTGCTGGCGCGCGGCTACGCGTACAAGGAGATCGCCTCCGAGCTGTTCATCTCGGTGAAGACGGTCGAGACGCACGTGTCGAGCGTGCTGCGCAAGACGCAGCTCTCCAACCGCTACGAGCTGTCCCGCTGGGCCTCCGACCGCAGGCTGGTCTGAGCTTGACCGAGGAGCAGGCAACACGGCGCACGTCACAACCGGTCCACCGCTTGGCCCGCTTCGCCACCGAGGTGCTCGCGCCCTGGGTGTGGGTGCTCACGCTGCCGTTCGCGGTGGCCGCCGCCGCGACCCGCGAGCTGTGGCCGGCCGTCACGTGG
>DATMCA010000562.1:0-3592 GCA_035559015.1 Umezawaea sp.
GGCCCCGGCCGTGGCTCCGCCGCCGGTTCGCTGGTCGCGTACGTGCTCGGTATCACCAACCTGGACCCGATCCCGCAGAAGCTGCTGTTCGAGCGGTTCCTGAACCCCGAGCGCGTCTCCATGCCCGACATCGACATCGACTTCGACGACCGCCGTCGAGGCGAGATGATCAGGTACGCGTCGGACAAGTACGGCAACGACCGGGTCGCCCAGGTGATCACGTTCGGCACGATCAAGACCAAGGCGGCGCTGAAGGACTCGGCGCGCGTGCACTTCGGCCAGCCGGGCTTCGGCATCGCCGACCGCATCTCCAAGGCGCTGCCGCCGCCGATCATGGCGAAGGACATCCCGCTCTACGGCATCGTGGACAAGAGCCACCCCCGCTACGGCGAGGCCGCCGAGGTCCGGGCCCTGGTCGAGACCGACGAGCAGGTCAAGACGATCTTCGACACGGCTCGCGGCCTGGAGGGCCTGATCCGCAACGCGGGCGTCCACGCCTGCGCGGTGATCATGTCGCGCGACCCGCTGTCGGACTCCGTCCCGCTGTGGATGCGCGACGACGGCTCGATCATCACGGGCTGGGACTACCCGTCCTGCGAGAACATCGGCCTGTTGAAGATGGACTTCCTCGGCCTGCGCAACCTCACGGTCATGGGCGACGCCATCGACAACATCGAGGCGAACCGGGGCAAGGAGTCGATCCCGGACTTCGACAACCTCCCGCTGGACGACCCCGAGACCTACGCCCTGCTCAGCCGCGGTGACACGCTCGGCGTGTTCCAGCTGGACGGTGGCCCCATGCGCGACCTGCTGCGGAGGATGCAGCCGACGTCGTTCGAGGACATCGTCGCGGTCGGCGCGCTGTACCGCCCCGGCCCGATGGGCATGAACGCGCACAACGACTACGCGGACCGCAAGAACGGCCGCCAGGAGGTGACGCCGATCCACCCGGAGCTGGCGGAACCCCTGAAGGACATCCTGGGCGAGACCTACGGTCTGATCGTCTACCAGGAACAGATCATGTTCATCGCCCAGAAGGTCGCCAACTACTCGATGGGTCGAGCGGACGTGCTCCGCAAGGCGATGGGCAAGAAGAAGGCCGAGGTGCTGGCCAAGGAGTTCGAGGGCTTCCGCGACGGCATGCGGAACCACGAGCTGAAGTTCTCCGACGAGGCCATCAAAGCCCTGTGGGACACCATCCTCCCGTTCGCGGGTTACGCGTTCAACAAGTCGCACGCCGCCGCGTACGGCCTCATCTCGTACTGGACCGCCTACCTCAAGGCGAACTTCCGCGCGGAGTACATGGCCGCGCTGCTGACCTCGGTGGCGGACAACAAGGACAAGTCTGCGGTCTACCTCGCCGAGTGCCGCCGACTGGGCATCAAGGTGCTGCCGCCGGACGTCAACGAGTCCGCGCTCCGCTTCGGTGCGGTCGGCACGGACATCCGCTTCGGCCTGGGCGCGATCCGCAACGTGGGCGCGAACGTGGTCGACTCGATCGTGGCCACGCGGCAGAAGCGCGGCGCGTACGGGTCGTTCACGGACTTCATGGACAAGTCCGAACTGGTGGTGTGCAACAAGAGGGTCGTCGAGTCGCTGATCAAGGCGGGCGCGTTCGACTCGTTCGACCACACCCGGTTGTCGCTGATCCAGGTGCACGAGGACGCGGTCGACATCGTCGTCCCGATCAAGCGCAAGGAAGCGGACGGGCAGTTCGACCTCTTCGGCGGGGGTGATGACTCCGCGGAGAAGGACGACGACAGTTCGGCGTTGGCGCACCTGAAGATCGGTACCGAGGAGTGGCCTCGGAAGCAGATGCTGTCGCTGGAGAAGGAGATGCTCGGGCTGTACGTGTCGGCCCACCCGCTGGACGGGACCGAGCGGATCCTGCGCAAGTACGCGCCGCGGCCGATCGCTGTCGTGCTGGACGATCCGCCCAAGGAGGGCGAGCTGATCGTCTCCGGGATGATCTCGGCGATGGAGCGGCGGGTGAACAAGAACGGTGAGCCGTGGGCGATCGTGACGATCGAGGACCTGGACGCGGCTGTGGAGGTGCTGTTCTTCCCGAAGTCGTATTCGGTGTTGTACGGGGATCTGGAGTTGGACTCGGCGGTGTGCGTCAAGGGACGCGTCAACTGGCGTGAGGACAAGATGTCCATCTTCGGTAGTGATGTGGTGCCGTTGGACATCTCGGACGCGGAGAACAACCCCGGGGTGGCTCCGCCGATCGTTTTGGGGCTCAGCACGAAGACGTTGACGCCGGAGTTGGTGGAGGAGTTGAAGCAGACTCTCGCCTCGCACACCGGTGACGTGCCTGTGCACCTCAACGTGCAGCGTCGGGACAGGACGAAGGAGTTGTACGTGGTGGACAACTTCCGGGTGGCTACTACGCCGTCGTTCTTCGGGGATTTGAAGACGTTGCCGGGTGTGTTGATCGAGCGGTAGGTCTTGGCTGTTCGAAGGCGCCGTCTCCGTGTGGGGGCGGCGCTTTTGTTTGGGCTGGTGTTGGCTCGCGTTCCGGCGGTGGTGTGGCCGATTTGACTTGGGGCCCCTAGATTTGCCCCTTTGTCGGGCCGAAAAGGGCAGGACCGAAGCCTTGGGCCCGACTAATTTTAAGGGGCAAATCCCCCAAGTAAAATCGGCCACGGTCTAGGGCCCGTCCGCCTGCCGGTCTTGTTGGTTGTGGGCCTGGTTAGTCTGCGGTCTTGCCGTGGGGTCACTGTCTGTCACTGGCGGGACCACATCGGACGGTCAGCGGCGTGGGTCACATCAGCGGTAAACAGTTGCACCCTCGGTTTGAGTCGCATAGACTCAAACTATGTTCACCAGGGCAGAGGCACTAGACCGAGTGGAGCGGGCCGGGTCGGCCGTCGGGCTCTTCGGGCCTCCCACCACCGACCCCGCGCGGCGCAAGGAGGCGCAGCGGCTGTACCGGGCACTGGCCTCCGTCCTGCACCCGGACGTGACCGGTGCGGGGGACGTCCGGGCTCACGCCGCGTCCGCCGAGCTGACCCGGATGCACCACGAGTGGACGCACGGGACGACCGTTGAGCTGCGCACCGCGACCGGCGTCTACCGGATCGGCGAGCCGTTCGCCGTCGGCAGCGTGGCCAACGTGTACGAGACCGACGGGCCGCACGTGGTCAAGGTGGTGCGCAACCCGGCGCTGAACCCGTTGCTGCACGGTGAATGGGACGCGCTGCGGGCGTTGGAGCGGTTCACCAACGAGCACCGCTGGTTGCGCCCCTACTACCCGCGACTGCTCGACACCTCCGGTGACGTCGGCCGGGGCGAGCGGGCGTTCACGGTGCTCGACCCGTTGGTCGACGGGTTCGTGACGCTGGCCGACGTGCGGCGCGCGTTCCCCCACGGGCTGGACGGGCGCGACTACGCCTGGATGCACCGCAGGCTGTTGAAGGCACTCGCCGGTGCGCACGGCATCGGCCTGGTGCACGGGGCCGTCACCGCCGAGAACGTGCTGGTGCACCCCGAGAAGCACGGGATCGTGCTGGCCGGGTGGTCGTTCGCCGTCGAGACGGGACAGCGGCTCCTCGCGACCAGCAAGACCATCGCCTACCCGCCGGAGGTCCGG
>DATMCA010000563.1:0-9244 GCA_035559015.1 Umezawaea sp.
TGCCAAAGCTCCGGATTGTAAGGAGCATCCGGAATCATCACCACATCAGCCAACGTCTGCGTCCGCCGCGGCCGGGCGACATTCCCGCGCATCTCCGCGATGTCGATGTCCAACCGCTCCACGTCGTTCAACAGCCTGCGCACATCCGGCACGTCCCCGAAGTGGAACCGCAACGACGCCACCTTGCGTCGGAGCACGCTCACGAGGCGCTGCACCTCGGTGATCTCACTGTTCGGCACGGTGTACCTCCTGATGGCGCGAAGGCCGGCTTCGAATGCGTCCTCCGAAAACCCACCCTAGGCAAGTGTGATCTGCACGACAACCCCTATTCCGACCCCTACGGCCACAGGCTCCAGCCCGCAACCAGTGGATCGGCTTCCACAACAGTAGACCGACGAGTTTTCCCGATGGCAATAGTCGGATCGAACGCAAGGGGCCGTTAGGGGCACGCTAGGGGTTTCTGCCCGCTCCCTCGGCGGAAACGATGAGCAACGGTCGCACATTCTGTCTGCGGATTGTGGAGCGTTATGTTGAACGAGTCCGAGCACATCACGTCCGCCACGTCCACCAGCACCGACGCGGCGGAACAGCCTTCGTCGTGGCAATTGCTCGTCCAGGCCCCCGAAGCCGAGCAAGAGCGGCTGCTGGTGGAACTGGTCGGGCGGGCTGCCGCCGCTGTGCTGCGGCGCGCGCCCGGTGAGGTGATCGCGGCTGACCGGCCGTTCCTCGAACTCGGATTCGACTCCATCGCCGCCGTCGACCTGCACGCGAAGCTGGCCGAGGCGACGGGGCTGCACCTGCCGATCACGTTGGTGTTCGACTACCCGACGCCCGCGGCGGTGGCGCACTACCTGCGGGCGGAGGCCCTCGGGCTGTCGGCCGCGCCGATCCTGCCGCCCAGCGCCAACACGGCGTCGGACGAGCCGATCGCGATCGTCGCCATGGCCTGCCGGTTCCCCGGCGGCGTCTCCTCCCCGGAGGAGCTGTGGGAGTTCATCGCCGACGGCGGTGATGCGATCAGCGGGCTGCCGACCAACCGCGGCTGGGACCTGGACGCGCTGTACGACCCGGACCCGGAGCGCCAGGGCACGACGTACACCCGTGAAGGCGGGTTCCTGCACGACGCCGACCAGTTCGACCCTACGTTCTTCGGGATCTCGCCGCGTGAAGCGATCGCGATGGACCCGCAGCAACGTCTGCTCCTCGAAACCTCGTGGGAGGTCCTGGAACGCGCGGGCATCGACCCCGGCACGCTGCGCGGCAGCCCCACCGCCGTCTACGTGGGCGCCGAGCAGCAGGAGTACGGTCCGCGGCTGGCCGAGGCGGCCGGGCACGAGGGGTCGCTGCTGACCGGCAACACGGCCAGCGTCGCGTCCGGGCGGATCTCGTACACGCTCGGGCTCGAAGGCCCGGCGGTCACGGTCGACACGGCGTGCTCCGCGTCGCTCGTGGCGCTGCACCTGGCCGTGCAGACGCTGCGCCGCGGCGAGTCGTCGCTGGCGTTCGCCGGTGGCGCGGCCGTGATGGCCAGCCCCGGTTCGCTGGTGGCGTTCAGCCGCCAGCGCGGACTGTCCCCCGACGGTCGCTGCAAGGCCTTCTCCTCCACCGCCGACGGGACCGGCTGGTCCGAGGGCGTCGGCATGGTGCTGCTGGAACGCCTGTCCGACGCCGTGCGCAACGGCCACCCGGTGCTCGCGCTCGTCAAGGGCAGCGCCATCAACCAGGACGGCGCGTCCAACGGCCTGACCGCGCCGAACGGGCCCGCGCAGCAGCGGGTCATCCACCAGGCGCTGGTCGACGCGGAGCTGACCACCGCGGACGTCGACGTGGTCGAGGCGCACGGCACCGGCACGGTGCTCGGCGACCCGATCGAGGCGCAGGCCATCCTCGCGACCTACGGCCAGGGCCGCGAAACCCCGTTGCTGCTGGGTTCCCTGAAGTCCAACCTCGGCCACACGCAGGCCGCGGCCGGTGTCGCGGGCGTCATCAAGATGGTCATGGCGCTGCGCAACGGACTCCTGCCGAAGACCCTGCACGTCGACCGCCCGTCCCCTCACGTTGACTGGTCATCCGGCTCGGTCCGGTTGCTCACCGAGGCGACGCCGTGGCCCGCGTCCGAACGCCCGCGCCGCGCCGGCGTGTCCGCCTTCGGCATCAGCGGCACCAACGCTCACACGATCATCGAGGAGTACACGGGCGAACCCGTCGAGGCGCCGGAGCCGGCCCGTGTCGCGGGCGCGCTGCCGTGGGTGCTGTCGGCCAAGACCGCCGACGCCCTCGGAGACCAGGCCCGGAACCTCCTGGCGCACCTGGACGAGCGGCCCGAGCTGTCCGAAGTGGACCTCGGCTTCTCGCTCGCCACGGCCCGCGTCGCCTTCGACCACCGCGCGGTCGTGCTCGGCTCGTCGCGCGACGACTTCCGGCAGGCGCTCACGGCGCTGGCCGACGGCACGTCCTCGCCCGCCGTGATCAGCGGCGCGGCCACGGGCGGCAAGCTCGCCTTCCTGTTCACCGGTCAGGGTTCGCAGCGCCTGGAGATGGGCCGCGAGCTGCACCGGGAGTTCCCGGTGTTCGCGGCGGCGTTCGACGACGCCTGCCGGCACTTCGACGTGCACCTGGACCAGCCGCTGCGCACCGTGGTGTTCGGCGACGACCCCGAGCTGCTGGACCGCACCGAGTACACGCAGCCCGCGCTGTTCGCGGTCGAGGTCGCGCTGTTCCGCACGCTGGAGGCGTGGGGCGTGCGCCAGGACTACCTTGCGGGCCACTCCGTCGGCGAGATCGCCGCCGCGCACGTCGCGGGTGTGCTGTCGCTGGACGACGCGTGCGCGCTGGTCGCGGCGCGCGGCCGGATGATGCAGGCGCTGCCCGGCGGCGGCGCGATGGTCGCTTTGCAGGCGGCCGAGGACGAAGTGCTGCCGCTGCTGGACGAGGACGTCTCGCTGGCCGCGATCAACGGGCCCACGTCCGTCGTCGTCGCCGGTGACGAGGACGCCGTCGCGCGGGTCGTGGCGAACTTCCCCGACCGCAAGTCCAAGCGCCTCACGGTGTCGCACGCCTTCCACTCGCCGCTGATGGACGCGATGCTCGAGGAGTTCACCTGGATCACCGAGGTGCTCAAGTACCGGCCGCCGCGGATGCCGATCGTCTCCACGGTCACCGGGCAGCTCGTCTCGGCCGAGGAGCTGTGCTCGCCGGAGTACTGGGTGCGGCACGTCCGCGAGGCCGTGCGGTTCGCCGACGCCGTGGACACCCTGGTGGGACTGGGGGTGTCGACGTTCGTGGAGCTCGGCCCCGACGCCGTGCTCACCGCGATGGCCGCCGAGACCGCGCCCGACGCCGTCCTGGTCCCGACCGTCCGCAAGGGCCGCTCCGAGACCGACGGCCTGCTGCGGGCCGTCGGCAAGCTGCACGTGAACGGCGTCCGCGTCGACTGGGGCCCGGTGTTCGCCGGGACCGGCGCGCGGCGCGTCGACCTGCCGACGTACGCGTTCCAGCGCGAGGGTTTCTGGTTGACCGGCGGGTCCTCGCCCGCCGCCGTCGACCGGCACGAAGCCGACTTCTGGTCCGCGGTCGACCGCGGTGACCTCGACTCCCTCGCCTCGGCGTTGTCGCTCGACGACTCCGGGGCCCTCGCCGACCTGCTGCCCGCCCTGGCCAAGTGGCGCCGTGGCCGCGCCGACGCGTCCACCGTGGACGCCTGGCGCTACCGGACGAAGTGGACCCGACTGCCCGACGGCGGCGGCCGGGCCACCGGCCGTTGGCTGGTCGTCTCCACCGAGGACTTCGACGGGCTCGCCGAGCGCGGCCTGGACGTCGTCCGGATCGACCCGTCCACCGACCGCGTCACGCTCGCGGAAACGCTTGCGGGCACCGGATCCTTCGACGGCGTGCTGTCGCTGAGCACCGACGTGGTCGAAACGGTCGTGCTGGTGCAGGCCCTGGGTGACGCGGGTGTCGGCGCGCCGCTGTGGTGCGCGACCCGCGGCGCGGTGTCGGCGGGCCGGGACGACGCCGTCGACCCGGCGCTCACCCAGATCTGGGGCGTCGGCAAGGTCGTCGCCCTGGAGCACCCCGAACGCTGGGGCGGTCTGGTCGACCTGCCCTCCGACGTGGACGACCGCGTGCTGGACCGGCTCGTCTCGGTCCTCGCCGGCCCGGAGGACCAGGTCGCGATCCGCGGGGCTCGCGTGTTCGGCCGCAGGCTGGCCCAGGCGCCCGCGAAGACCGGTGTCGGCGACTGGACACCGCGCGGCACGGTCCTGGTGACCGGTGGCACGGGCGCGCTCGGCACGCAGGTCGCCCGCTGGCTGGCCGGTGCGGGCGCCGAGCGCCTGGTGCTGACCTCCCGCCGCGGCCTGGACGCGCCGGGCGCCGCGGAACTGGTGGAGGAGTTGGACATCCCGGTGGTGGTGGCCGCGTGCGACGTGGCCGACCGGGACGCCCTCAAGGCCCTGCTGGACGAGTACCCGCCGAACGCCGTCGTGCACGCGGCCGGCGTCGACTCGCTGGTGGCGCTGGACGTGCAGGACATCGCCGATTTCCGCCAGGTCGTGTCCGCCAAGGTCGCCGGTGCGGCGAACCTGGACGAGCTGGTCGGCGAGGTCGACGCGTTCGTCCTGTTCTCCTCCATCGCCAGCACGTGGGGCAGCGGCGGGCAGGCCGCCTACGGCGCCGCGAACGCGTACCTGGACGGGCTGGCCGAGTCGCGCCGGGCCCGCGGGCTGACCGCGCTGTCGGTCGCCTGGGGCGCTTGGGCGGGCGCGGGCATGGCGACCGTCGAGGACGTCGAGGAGCACCTGCGGCTGCGCGGGGTTCGCGCGATGGCGCCCGAGCTGGCCCTGGCCGCGCTGCGCCAGGCGATCGCCCTCGACGAGGGCCTGGTGACCGTCGCCGACGTCGACTGGTCGCGGTTCGTCCCCATCTTCACGTCCGAGCGGCTGAGCCCGCTGCTGTCCGACCTCCCGCAGGCCTGTGACGCCCTGGTGGGCACCGCGCCGAGCGAAGCGGCCACCGGACTCACCGCCAGGCTGACCGGGCTGGCCGAGCCCGAGCAGCGGCACCTGGTGCTGGACCTCGTCCGCACGCACGCCGCCACCGTCCTCGGCCACTCGTCCGGTGGTGCCATCGAGCCGAGCAAGGCGTTCAAGGAACTGGGTTTCGACTCGCTGACCGCCGTGGAGTTCCGCGGTGTGATCGCGGCCGAGACCGGCCTCGCGCTGCCCGCCACGCTGGTGTTCGACTACCCGACGCCGGTCGCGCTCGCCGAGCACCTGCGGGCCGAACTCGTCGGCTCACGCCCGGCGGCACTGGCCGCCGCGGCGAACGCGATCCCGGCGGACGAGCCCATCGCGATCGTGGCGATGGCGTGCCGCTTCCCCGGTGGGGTCGGGTCGCCGGAACAGCTGTGGGACCTCCTGGCGGACGGCGTCGACACGGTCGGCGGCTTCCCCACCGACCGCGGCTGGGACCTCGCGGGCCTCTACGACCCGGACCCCGACGCACCCGGCAAGTCCTACGCCCGCGAGGGCGCGTTCCTCTACGGAGCGGGGGAGTTCGACCCCAGGTTCTTCGGGATCTCCCCGCGTGAAGCCCTGGCGATGGACCCGCAGCAGCGGTTGCTCCTCGAAACCTCGTGGGAGGTCTTCGAACGCGCGGGCATCGACCCGGACACCCTGCGCGGCGGGCAGGTCGGCGTCTTCGCCGGCAGCAACGGCCAGGACTACGGCACGCAGCTCAGCTCGCTGCCCGCCGAGATCGAGGGCTACTTCGGCACCGGCAACGCGGCCAGCGTCGCGTCCGGCCGCATCTCCTACACGTTCGGCTTCGAGGGCCCGGCCGTCACGGTCGACACGGCGTGCTCGTCGTCGCTGGTGGCACTGCACCTCGCTGTGCAGGCGCTGCGGTCCGGTGAGTGCTCGCTGGCGCTGGCGGGCGGTGTCACGATCATGTCGACGCCCGCCGCGTTCATCGACTTCTCCCGCCAGCGCGGCCTCGCGGTCGACGGGCGCTGCAAGGCGTTCGCGGCCGGGGCCGACGGCACGGCCTGGGGTGAAGGCGTCGGCATGCTGCTCGTGGAGCGGCTGTCGGACGCGCGGCGCAACGGCCACCAGGTCCTCGCCGTGGTCAAGGGTTCCGCGATCAACCAGGACGGCGCTTCGAACGGCCTGACGGCCCCGAACGGCCCGTCGCAGCAGCGGGTCATCCGCCAGGCGCTGGCCAACGCCGGTCTGTCCACTTCGGACGTCGACGTGGTCGAGGCGCACGGCACCGGTACCGCTCTGGGCGACCCGATCGAGGCGCAGGCCCTGCTCGCGACCTACGGTCAGGATCGGGAAACCCCGCTGCTGCTGGGTTCCGTCAAGACCAACATCGGCCACACCCAGGCCGCCGCCGGTGTCGCCGCCGTGATCAAGATGGTCATGGCGATGCGGCACGGCGTCGTGCCCAAGACCCTGCACGTCGACGCTCCCTCGCCGCAGGTGGACTGGGCGGCCGGATCGATCGACCTGGTCACCGAACGGGTCGAGTGGCCCGAGGTCGACCGACCGCGCCGAGCGGGCGTGTCGTCGTTCGGCTTCAGCGGCACCAACGCCCACGCCATCCTGGAGCAGGCGCCGGTCGTCGTCGAGCCGGTGGCGGCACGGACGTCGCCCGCCGTGGTGCCGGTCGTGCTGTCCGCCAAGACCCCGGAGGCGTTGCGGGCTCAGGCCTCCGCGCTGCTGGAGACCGACGCGGACCTGACCGACCTCGGCTTCTCCCTGGCCACCAGCCGATCGCGGCTCGCGCACCGGGCCGTGCTCGCGGTCTCCGGCCACGACGAGCTGCGCCGTGACCTGGCGGCCGTCGAGTCCACCGAGGGCGTGGGCGGACGGGTCGCGTTCCTGTTCACCGGCCAGGGTTCGCAGCGGGCCGGGATGGGCCGCGGGCTCTACGACGCGTTCCCGGTGTTCGCCGACGCGTTCGACGCCGTCGCCGCGCTGGTGGACATCCGGATCGACGACCAGGAGACCCTGGACCGCACCGAGTTCGCCCAGCCCGCGCTGTTCGCGCTGGAGGTCGCGCTCTACCGGCTGGTCGAGTCGTGGGGCGTCCGCCCGGACCACCTGGCGGGGCACTCGATCGGCGAGGTCGCCGCCGCCCACGTGGCCGGTGTGCTGTCCCTCGAAGACGCCGCCACGTTGATCAGCGCCCGCGGTCGGCTGATGCAGGCACTCCCGGCCGGCGGCGCGATGGTCGCCTTGCAGGCCACCGAGGACGAGGTTCTGCCGCACCTTGACCACAACGTTTCCATTGCGGCGATCAACGGACCCAGGTCGGTCGTCATCTCGGGTGATGAGGCTCAGGTGGAGCACGTCATCGCCCAGTTCCCCGACCGCAAGTCCAAGCGGCTGGCCGTCTCGCACGCCTTCCACTCGCCGCTGATGGACCCGATGCTGGACGAGTTCCGGGCCGTGGTCTCGAAGCTCACCTTCACCGAGCCGAAGAGCCCGCTGCCGGGCGATGTCACGGACCCGGAGTACTGGGTGCGGCACGTCCGCGGCACGGTCCGGTTCGCCGAGGTGGTCACCACCCTGGAAGCGCAAGGCGTCACGACGTTCCTGGAGCTGGGTCCGGACGGCGTGCTCACCGCGATGGGCGCGGAGAGCGTGACCGAGGCCGTACTCATCTCCGGGCAGCGCAAGGACCGCGACGAGGCCAAGACCCTGGTCCAGGCGATCGGCGCGGCGCACAGCCGCGGTGTCGACGTCGACTGGGCCGCCTACTTCGCCGGCACGGGCGCGCGTCGGGTCGAGCTGCCGACGTACCCGTTCCAGCGCGAGCGCTTCTGGCTCGACGGAGCCGGATCGGTCGGCGACGTGACCTCGGCCGGCCTCGGCTCGACCGGGCACCCGCTGCTCGGCGCGGTGCTCCGCACGCCTGACGGCGGAGTGCTCGGGACGGCGAGGCTGTCCATCGCCACGCACTCCTGGCTGGGTGACCACGTCGTGGCCGGTGCGGTCGTCGTGCCGGGGACCGCCCTGCTGGAACTGGCCATCCGCGCCGGTGACGAGGTCGGCTGCGGGCACGTCGACGAACTGCTGCTCCAAGCGCCGCTGATCCTGCCCGAGGGTGGCGCGGTCAACGTCCACCTCGTGCTCGACCCCGCCGACGCCTCCGGCCGACGCGGCATCACGGTCTCCGCGCGGCCGGACGGCGGCGAGTGGACCACCCACGCCGTCGGCGTCCTCACCGAAGCCGCGCAGGTTCCCGACGTCGACCTCACCACCTGGCCACCCGCGGCCGAGGCGGTCGACCTCGGCACCACCTACGAGGACCTGGCCCGTGCCGGACTCGCCTACGGGCCGGTGTTCCAGGGCCTCAAGGCCGCCTGGCGCGACGGCGACACGGTGTACGTCGAGGCCGAGCTGCCGGAGTCGGAGCACCGGGTCGCGGCCGAGTTCGGCGCGCACCCGGCGTTGCTGGACTCGGTGCTGCACGGCATCGGGGTCGGCGGCACCCAGTCCGCCTCGCTGCCGTTCTCCTGGACCGGCGTGAGCCTGGTCGCCGCGGGCGCTTCGGTGCTGCGGGCCCGGATCACCGGCGGCGGTGACGCGGTGTCGGTCGAGATCGCCGACGGGGAGGGTTCACCGGTCGCGCACGTCGGCTCGCTCGCGCTGCGGCCGATCTCCGCCGACAGGTTCGCCACCGCCACCGACTCGCTGTTCCGCGTCGACTGGGTACCTGCTCCGGCTGCCGGCGAGTCCACTGTGGACGACGCCACCGTGCTGGTCGTGCCGGACGGCAAGCTCCGCGACGTCACCGGCCACGTGCTGGTGGAGATCCAGTCGTTCCTCGCCTCCGGCGACGGCACGCTGGTCCTCGTGACCGGCGAAACCCCCGGCCAGGCCGGGGTCCCCGGCCTGGTGCGGTCCGCCCAGCAGGAGCACCCCGGCCGGATCGTGCTGGTCTACGCGGGTTCGTGCGCCGAGATCCACGCCGCCCTCCCGTCGGTCCTGGCGACCGGCGAACCAGAGGTGGCCCTCCGCGACGGCCAGGCGCTCGTGCCACGGCTGGCGCGGGCGACCGCCGACGCGGACCCGATCGCGCTCGACGGCACCGTCCTCATCACCGGTGGCACCGGCGGGCTCGGTGCGGCACTGGCCCGACACCTCGTCACCGAGCACGGTGTCCGACACCTGGTGCTCACCTCCCGCCGCGGTCCCGACGCACCGGGCGCGGCCGACCTGGTCGCGGAACTGGA
>DATMCA010000564.1:0-2951 GCA_035559015.1 Umezawaea sp.
ACGGCGTCCAGCTTGCGCTCGTCGGTCAGGTGCCGGGACACCCAGTGCATCCGCGGGTTCTCCGGCCTGGCCATGCCCTTGCGGTAGCGGCCGGTGAGCATGCCGGACGCCAGCGGGCTCCACACCAGCACGCCCATGCCGTACCGGCGGCACGTCGGCAGGATCTCGGTCTCGACACCGCGGTTGAGGACGGAGTACGTCGGCTGCTCGGTGCGGAAGCGCCGCAGACCGGCCTTCTCGGCCACCCACTGCGCCTCGACGATCTCCGAGACCGGGAAGTTCGACGAGCCGATGGCGCGCACCTTGCCGGCGCGCACCAGGTCCGTCAGGGCGGACAGCGTCTCCTCGATGTCGGTGCGCGGGTCCGGGTGGTGGACCTGGTAGAGGTCGATGTGGTCGGTTCCCAAGCGCCGCAACGAGTGTTCGACCTCGGCGACGATCCACCGCCTCGAACTGCCGCCGCGGTTGGGGTCGGCGCCCATCGAGCCGTTGACCTTCGTGGCCAGCACGACGTCGTCGCGCCTGCCCCTGAGCGCCTTGCCGAGGATCACCTCCGACTCGCTGCCGGAGTACACGTCGGCGGTGTCGACGAAGTTGATCCCGGCGTCCAGTGCCCTGTGGACGATCCGGACGCACTCGTCGACGTCGGGGTTCCCCGCCTGGCCGAACATCATGGTGCCCAGGCAGTAGGGGCTGACGCGGATACCGGTCCGCCCCAGATCGCGCATCTTCACGGTGACATCTTTCCCTGGCTCGGTGGACGGTGCTCGGAGAACGGGCCGGGGATCAGCCGGCTCGACGGGCCAACAGTCGCAGGGATAGAGGACAGCTTGTGACCTCTTCTCCGCGGCACCGTCGATTCCCGCGGAAAACCCCGGCCCGCCCGCGCCGGAGGACGCCCGCCCTGTCGAGGCGAGCGGGCCGGTGTCGTCGGTGATCGTTCGGTGCGGTCCAATCAACCGGACGGACGCGGTGGAGTCGGGGTGGGGATCACGTGGGCGAATACGGCTTCGACATCGTGCTGGTCGCGGTGCTGGTGCTGATCAACGCGGTGTTCGCGGGCAGCGAGATGGCGCTGATCTCGTTGCGCGAAGGGCAGTTGCGGGCGTTGGAGCGCGAAGGGGGCAGGAGCGCGCGCACGCTGGTGCGGCTGGCCCGCGACCCGAACCGGTTCCTGGCCACCATCCAGATCGGCATCACCCTGGCCGGGTTCCTCGCCTCGGCGACCGCGGCGGTGTCGCTGGCGAAGCCGCTGGTGCCGGTGCTGGGTTTCCTGGGCGGAGCCGCGGACGCGGTCGCCGTGGCGCTGGTGACGGTCGTGCTGACGTTCCTGACGCTGGTGTTCGGCGAACTGGCGCCCAAGCGGCTGGCGATGCAGTACGCCCTGCGGTGGGCGCTGCTCGTGGTGCGGCCGCTGGACTTCCTGTCGACGGTCTCCCGTCCGGTGGTGTGGACGCTGAGCACCGCGACCAACGTGGTCGTGCGGCTCTTCGGCGGCAACCCGGACGCGGACAGCGAGGACCTGACCCCCGAGGAGCTGCGGGAGCTGGTCGCGAGCCAGCGCGGGCTCAACCCGGAGCAGCGCATGATCATCAGCGGTGCCCTGGAGATCCACGAGCGCCGGCTGCGCGAGGTGCTGGTGTCGCGCCGGGCCGTCTTCACCCTGGACTCGGAGCTGAGCGTCGCGGAGGCCCGGTCCGAGCTGGCCGGGTCCGGGTACTCTCGCGCGCCCGTGGCCCGCGACGGGCACCTGGACGACGTGGTCGGCGTGGTCCACCTGCGCGACCTGCTGGTCGACGAGAGCGTGCTGGTCGACCTCGCCCGCGACCCCGTGGTGCTGCCGGACTCGCTGCGGGTCGCGGACGCGCTGCGCCGCTTCAAGGCCGAGCACGAGCAGTTCGCGCTCGTCGTGGACGAGCACGGCGCGGTCGAGGGCATCGTGACGCTGGAGGACCTGCTGGAGGAGGTCGTCGGCGAGATCTACGACGAGACGGACCGCGACGTCATGGCCGTCCGCACCGACCCGGACGGGTCGATGGTGCTGGCGGGCACCTTCCCGATCCACGACCTGGTCGACATCGGCGTCGAACTGCCCGACGCGCCGGCGGGCGACTACACCACCATCGCCGGTCTCGTGCTGGTCCTGCTGGGCCGGATCCCCGAGGAGCCGGGCGACCGGATCGAGGTCTCGGGCTGGGGCGTCGAGGTGCTCGGCGCCGAACGGCACGCGATCACGTCGGTGCGGTTGCGCCGCGCCGCCAAGTCGGACGCGTCGGAACCCGCGTGACCCCGGCGGTCGTGGTCGGCGGGGAAACGCCCGACCACGACCGCCGACGGGCTCGGTCAGTTCGCGGCGGTGCCGAGGTCCGACAGCGCGGAGGCGAGCTTGAAGTACTTGTTCGTGCCCAGGTCGCGCACGGTCTTGATGCCGAAGGCGGCGTTCAGCTTCTCCGCGTCGGCCTCGCTGACACCCGCGAGAGCGGCGACCGGGGCGTCCAGCACCTCGGCGATGGAGAGGTTCTCGTAGGCCTTGTCGAGCTGCTTGTCCAGGTCGGCGGAAATAGCCATACGGCACACCCTTTCGTTGGTTGTCGAGATAACGCGGTCACCTTATAGGGTGAATCAGCGGTGGTGTTGTCCGGGTTGCGCCAGTGGCAAAACGGCAGGTGAAAGGCGCTTTTGGTGGGGTAGTGGCAGTTATCCGCTCTTGCGGGTGATAACCCACCGGATCCGTTGTGAAACACCATTTTCGTGATGGACACGTGGATTTACCGGAAATGTCGCCGAACGGCCCTGCTCAGGCCAGGGGGAGGTCGGGCGGGATCTGGAGCGCGATGGTGATCAGCGAGTGCACGCGGCCCGCGATGGCGGCCAGCAGGCCCTGCGCCTCCGGGCCCGCGGCGTCGATCGCGGCCTGGAGCACGTGCAGGTCCGCGTTGATCCGCGTCAGC
>DATMCA010000565.1:0-2374 GCA_035559015.1 Umezawaea sp.
GACGCCTTCGCGGCTGAACAGGACGGCGGCGGTCCCGGAGGTCGGCGCGGCGTTCGGATCGGTCACCGTGGCCGTGGTGGGGGTGGTCTGGCAGAACAGCGGCTTGCCGTCGGCACGGGCCGCGACCACGCCGATCTGGGAGTCGCCCGCGGTGAACGAGGGCGTCCAGAGGGAGCGGTCGGGGTAGCGGTCGGCCAGCCCCTGCTGCCGGACGGCCTCCCAGCAGCGGTCCAGCGCGACGGCGGCGGCCGCCTGGTCCAGCGAGGCGCCGGCCACCGCGACCGGGTGGGGCGCGTCGGGCACCTGCTCGACCGCGTCGGGCACCTGCCGCAGGACGAGGACCGTTCCGGCGAGCAGCACCACGGCGGCGGCCACCGCGATGAGCCTCCCGGGGACCGCACGGCGGGGACGGCGGGCCAGACCCCGTTCGACCTCGGCGCGCACCCGGTCCCTCACCTCGGACGGGAGGACGAGCGGTGCGGCGATCTCGTCGATCGGGACGTCCTCCGCCAGACGGGCACGGGCGAGGTGGGAGAGCGCGGTCGCCTCGGCGACGCGGAGGTGCGCGGCGACGTCGGCGATCGGGAGCCCGCCCAGCAAGCTCAGTTCCGCGACCTGGCGCCGCTCCCGCGACAGCCGGCGCACGACGTCGACCACCTCGCGCAGCCGGGAGTCGTCGTCGATCCGGTGCACCACCACGTCGGCGTGCTCGTCGACCGGCGGTGGGGCGGGCATCCCGTTCGGCGGCCGAGAACGCCGGTTTTCCGCGCGGACCACGTCCCCGGCCGTCGCGTACAGCAGTGGCAATGCGCTCGGCCCGACCGGCGCCACCTCGGCGCGCGTCCGCCACGCGGTCACGAAGGTCGCCGACGTGACGTCGCGCGCCCGCTCCCGCGACGCCGTCAACCGGTAGGCGTGGTTCCACACCGCTTCGACGTGCCGCTCGAAGAGCGCGTCGAACGACTCCCGGTCACCTCGACCCCACAGCACGGCGTCGTCCGGTGGCTCCCCTCCCCCGGATGACGGGTCCGCGTTCTCCGACGTGGTTTCACTGGTCACCCCGACAGGATGGTCCGTTCGGCCGCCCTCGGCCACCACCCGGTGGCCGAAGGACGTCCCGACCTCCGCTAAGCGGCCACGGGCTGGTCCCAGTCCACGTGGTGCCCGTAGAGCCAGTCCATCGACGCGAGCGCCGGCACGACCTGCCCCTTGGAACCTCGGAAAGGGCGGAGCACCCGTGCGCGGCAATTCCCAGAACGAGAGCGGGTCCGGTGCGCCGGGTAGTCGGCACGCGAAAATCGATCACGCGATAGGGGTTCGCCCGTTCGCGTCGTCCGCCGGAGTCAGGGTCGAGCCGTGGTCACGCGCGGCGTTCACCATTGGCACTCCGATGCGTGTGGTCCGCGCCGGCTTGCGCGGCGCCCGTCAAGATCGGCGATCGCGGAGCGCCGCGGTATCGGTGGGTGAATATCGGGCGATAGGTGCCGGAGCACGCATCCGAAATCGGCATCGCGCAATCCCTCAATGACACGACAATCTCTGGAACCACTATCGGACACCGCGGAACAACAGGTCCAGCCCAGCGCGCGGATGCCTCACCACGAGCCCCCGACCAGGCCGATCGGATTCAATCCCCAGATCGGCCCACGCCGAAAAAACTCGTCGACCTCACGCGATGTCGAGCCGAATGCCCGACTCGGCCACCACGGCGACCAAACGCGTCTCCATCGCCCTGACCTGGAACGAGTTCGCCATCAGGCCGCCCGAGAAACAGTCGGACGGACCAAGGTCACACGATGAATACACGTCTCACCCCTCACCGACAGCATGGGGATTCACATATGTGACACCCCCAATCGCACTCGAAAACCACGCTAGGGCATAAATTCCGAAAAATCATCATCGATTATCGAAGTGGCACACCTGTGCCACCGTTGAACCATACCGGCTGAGACGGCATACCGTGACCCGCACCACCAGGCCGCGTCAGACGAACGATATATTCGCAGGACAACGGTCCCGGACCGGCGGGATATCGCGGCTTCTCCGCATTTCGAGCGGGCATCGGGAACCCGAACAGCCCAACGCTCTGGTCCCTCTGTCATGCTGTGGGCACTGAGCAGGATCAATGGCAACATCTCGCAAGGCCCTGCCGAACCGGGGCTTTGACGTCGCATGGTAGATGTGTCCTCGCCACCTCTGCGCGGAACTCGGACAAGGGAGAGAGGCGCTCTATGGCGCGTGCACGAGATGCAGGTTCACCGGGCACACGAATCCGCTTTGGGATATTCGGCCCAACGGAAGCTTTTCTGGACGGCGTGGAGATACCGGTACCCGCGGCTCAGCAACGCACCATCCTGGCCGGACTGCTGCT
>DATMCA010000566.1:0-2542 GCA_035559015.1 Umezawaea sp.
ATGGAGCAGGCTGAACAAAAGCACGTCCGGCGCGCTGTGGGTATTGAGGGTATCGACGACTGCATAGACAGGCTCGCTCGCCGGATCGATCCAGGCCTCGACCGCGCTCAGGAAATCGACCCAGTTTGCGGTGGTGCGGCCGGGGTAGGGGGCGGTGAAGGCGTCCCCCGTGGCCGGTCGGAAGGCACCGAAGACATAGCCTTTGCCGCGTCGGCCGTAGTCGATCTCCTGCTTGGCCCGCTGCGCTTTGGGAGGGGCCGGCTTGACCGTGCGCCGGCCGGGATAGCTGCGGGCCGACTGCGGTCCCATCTCGTCGAGGCAGACCACTACGCCGCCCTCGGGCGGGGCGGTGTAGAGGCGCTCGATCGCCCCCTTATATGGGCGTTGAAGTCAAGCGTTACGTCATCTCCGGATGCCCTTTCGCGATGCAAACGCGTTGTCGATCAGTCGTAGATCTGTCCGAGGTTGAGCCCGCTTGCACCCATGCGGAGCACCGCTCCGCATCACCTTATATCCGGTCGGGACCGTGTCCCTGACCAACCTCCCGCGTGCACCGGGAACGGGCTCCGAGGCGGGCGGGACCAGTCTTTTGAGCGGCATGGTCGAGCCAGGGGGCGGAATGCGGTCACGCGCCCACCTCGGACATCCCCGCGCGGCCGGGCTATGTGCCGATGATCGCGCGATCCGGTCAGGTCCTCACGGCAGCCTCGGCCGGCACGAGGCCGGTCTCTACGTATCTCCAGATCGCGACCAGCAGCTTACGAGCGAGGGCGACGATGGCGATACGCTTGACGCGCCCGGTGGCGGTGCCGACGCGGTCGCGATACCAGCGCGCCAGCGCGCTCTCGGGCTGATGACGCAGCCACAACCAGGCGAGCTCGATGAGCGCCTTGCGCGCGCGCCGGTTGCCGGCCTTGCTGATGCCCTGCTCACGGCTCGTGCCGCCGCTGGCATAGGGACTGGGTGCCAGGCCCGCATAGGCCGCCACGTCGCGGCGGTTGGCGAAGTGGCGGTGGAAGACCTCCAGCTCCAGCACGGTTGCGAGCTCCGGGCCGATGCCTTTCAGCCGCAGCAACGCCGCGAGCTTGGAGCCGCCCTCCTCGCGCGCCTGCGCCGCGCGCGCGTCGCGCACGGCCTCGACCTCGGCCAGGTGCCGCAGCACGAGCTCGAGGCAGTCGAGCTGCCGGCCGATCTCCGCCGCGAGCCGGCCCGGCAACGCGCGGCCGTCCCCGGTCACGAGCCGGGCCAGACGTTCGCGGCGATCCGCCCCGAGCGGCTCGTAGTCGTAGATCCCCTGCGCCGCGCACAGACCCTTGATCCGGTTGCTGAGCCGCAGGCGCTCCTTGAGCAGCGTCCCGCGCTCGCGGCTGAGGCGGCGCTCGTCCTCGTGCTCCGGCGAGGGCGGACGCACCATGGAGCAGACCTGCCGCTCGCCGCGCGACCAGGCCATCAAGGCCCGCAGCAGCGCCTGCGCATCCAGCCGACCGGTCTTTGCGCGCCGGGCACGGCGGTCGACCTGCAGCGAGGTCGGGTCCATGACGTGGCTCGCGATCCCCTCGGCCTCGAGCACGCGGTGCAGCCAGAACCCGTCGCGGCCGGCCTCGTAGCAGCACGCGACGCGTGGCGTCGTGCCGAGCCGCCGCGTGACGCGGGCCTTGGTGCGGGCGATCAGGCCAAGCACCTCGGCAGCGACGCCCGCAGGCAAACGATGACGCTCGACCTTGTCGGCATCGGGGGCGTGCAAGGCGACGAGCCAGCTCGTGCCGCTCAGCTCAAAGGCGAGGAAGATCGTGTCGGCGCTGATCGGCGTCGGGGTGGGATCGGCGTAGGCAGGCATGGGCGGTCTCCCGTGTCGGCAAGAGATGAGGACCACCAGACTTCACCAGCCCGGCCGTCCGGCGCCCATGAGATCTTTTACGCTCGAACTCCGGGTCCACCCGCGTCCCGAACCAAGTCTCCTCCTGGCGCCACTTCAGCCCCTCGGCGAGGAGAACCTCGCTCATCCGGATGCGCTTCATGCCGATGCCCTTCTCGCCCAAGTAGGCCACCAGGCGGTCCAGCGTCCACGACGCGAACGGCAGGCCCAACTCGGCGGGCCGCGACAGCGCCGCGGCGATAACAGCGCTGCGCTCCTCGGCGGTGTAGGTCGGCGGCCGCCCCGAGCGCATCTCCTCCTCCAGCCCGGGCAGGCCACGCTCGTTGAAGCGCTTGAGCCAGAAGCGCACCGTAGCGTCGCATAGGCCCATCTTGGCCGCGATCCCCGGCGCACTCAGGCCGTCAACCGCGTGCTGGATAATCTGCGCACGGCGGACCAGCCCCGCGCCGAGTTTGTGTGAGCGCGTCATCCGCGCCAGCCTGGGCGCTTCCTCCTCGCTCAACCCGCGCACCCGAAGGGTCATCGCAACCTCCCCAGCCCGGACCAGTACCCCGCGTAACGCTCCAGACCCAGAGAAGTCGCATCTTACTTACCGGATGCACCAGTAAGCTCGACTTTGGCCATTTTCGGAATTTTGCGCGGAAAATCAGAGACTTAAACCTCTGA
>DATMCA010000567.1:0-2058 GCA_035559015.1 Umezawaea sp.
AGACCGGAGTTCCCCGCCACGTACGCGTCCTCCAAGCGCCGCAACGCCGACCGCGCCCACTGAGCGGTGATCGCTGGCTCATCACGGAGCACCGCAGGCACAACGGCTTCCCACGCCCGGTCGTCCCGCGTGCGACCGCGCACGGTGAACGAACCGGACGCCTCACCGCGGTAGCGGCCGGACATGACCAGCGGTACGCCGGGGTAGATCGCCGTCGGTCGGGCGGACTCGTCCACGAACGACACCCCGTCCGCGGTCAGCACGACCTCGGTGACGACGGGCGCGGCGATCCGCCGCTGGATGTGCCCCATGGCGTCGTCCAGCCTGTCCTCGCTCTCCACCAGTTCGCACCGCCCGGCCCCGGTCGCCGCGAGCCTTCCGAGGAAGCCCGCGTTGACCGCCGTGTCGATCCCGACCGCGTGCACCCGAGTACGGCCGACGAGCGCCGCGATGTCGTGCAGGATCTGGTCCTCGTTGCCGACCTGGCCGTCCGTTACCAGCACGAGCGTCCGGTCGCGGTCGTCGGTCGACCGCCCGAGCAACCCCAGGCCGTCGCGGATCGGCGCCAGGAGTTCCGTGCCACCACGGGCCTGCACGCCCGCCAGGTGCTCCACGGCCCGGTACCGGTTGCGGTCCGTCGCCGCGACCAGACCCGCGCCCAGGTCGTCCGGGTGGCCGACCTCGTGGTCGAACGTGACCACGGCGAACCGGTCGTCCGCCGTCAGCGTGTCCACGATCCGCGCCGCCGCCCGTCGCGCGGCGACCATCTTCCAGCCGTGCATGCTGCCCGACCGGTCGAGCAGCAGCACCACGTCCCGCGGCCGCACCGGCGCGACGGACTCCGGCGGCAGCACCGTCACCTGGTACGTGCCCTCCGCGCCGTCGGGCTGGTCCGGTACGCACACCGCCGCCGAACCGTGACCCTCGTAGGCCAGGCGCAGCACGAAGTCCCGGTCGGCCCGCTCGCCGGGCACCACCGTGATCAGGTTGCCCTCCTGGTTCACCGCGTGCAGGCTCGACCGCACCGCGCCGAGTTCCAGCCCGGCCGGGTCGACCTCGACCCCGATCGACAGCCGCACCGGGTTGGGGAAACCGGGCAGCAGCACCGGAGGCGTGATCCGCGACGCGTCCGGCACCTGGTCGGTGTCCTCCGCGTAGCCGTCGCCCACCGACTCACCGGACAGGGGAGTGCCGGGCACGTACCGCGGCGCCACCACGAGCGGGAACCGGAACGTCGCCGCCCCGTCCTCGAACACCAGCGGCCCCACCATCGTCAGCGCGACGCTGACCCGCTCGCCGGGCAAGATGTTCCCGACGCGCATCGTGAACACATCAGGTCTTTCCTCCTCGGCGATCGACGCCCGCTTTCCCGCCGCGATGGCCTCGTCGTAGTTCTGCCTGGCCGCGCCGCGCTCCTGCAGTTCGGCGTCGACGGTCCGCCCGTCGGCGGTCATCGTCATCCCCGTCACCGCTGCGCGGTCGGGCAGAGGGAACACGTACGTGGCTTCCAGCGCGGTGTCGTGCGGGTTGACGAAGGCGGTCGTCAACACCACCCGCCCCACCAGCCCGGTCACCGACGCTCGCACGTCTATCCGGTCCAGGGGCAGGTTTCCCCGTTCGGTGCGCAGGGCACCGACCCCGCCCTCACCCGCGACCCGGCCGACGCGGTCGAGTTCGGACACGTCCATCGGAGTGATCGAGAAGGTCATGACGAGTCCCTTTCATCGGTGAGGCCACGGGAGGAGAGCAGGTCGAGCAGTGGTCGCGCCGCGTCGGCGATGGCGACCCGGTCGGCGGGGGAGGGGGTGCCGGGCACCAGCAGCACCACACCGCCGGGCAGCACCACCCCGGTGAGCGCGGCGGGCGGGGTGTCGGCCACGGTTAGTCGGGGTTCGGCCCGCCCGACGTCCCAGGCCGCGTCGGAACTCGACGCCGAGGTCGGCGGGGTGGCCCAGAACCTGGGCCGGGCCGCCTCCCCGGAGGGCTCGTCGCTTCCCGACAGCAGTTCGGAGGGGACGCGAGCGACCGCCGCCAGCCGGTCGTCGGTGGCGCCGGAGA
>DATMCA010000568.1:0-3300 GCA_035559015.1 Umezawaea sp.
CCGCCGACGTTCTCCCGGTACAGGCCGTTCCAGTTCCACATGGCGTTCGAGTCGGCTTGCCAGGCCTGCCAGCACATCGGGTCCTTGGTGGCCATCGTCGGATCCTGGAAGTTGCTGCCCCACCGCTGGTGGCAGCCGTAGTTGCGCGACGGCGGGTCGGTGGTCGAACCGTGCGCGTTGGCCACGCCGACGACGACCGAGGCCAGCAGGGCGGTCACCGCGGCGAGTACGCCGACAAATCGGGTTAACACCTTTCGGAAGTTCACACGTCCTCCACGTTGAGGATTGCGAAGCAGGGGTCTGGGAACGCTCCCAGTCCGCACCGTAGCGAAAGACTCGCGATCTGTGAACAGACAGTGACCGAACCGGACGCCCCAGCCACCCGATGACCAGCGGCTGAACGTCCGAAATCGCCCGTTTCCGGCGACGTGGAATACCTAGGCGAAGTGCTCGACGACCGGGAACGGGTCGTAGAAGTGGTGCAGCAGCTCGCGCCACCGCGGGTACAGCGGCCCCTGCCGGAACCCGATCGTGTGATCTTCGAGGGTCTCCCAGCGGACCAGCAGCAGGTAGCTGTCCGGGCGCTCCACGCAGCGCTTCAGCTCCAGGCCGAGGAAGCCCGGTGAGGCCGAGATGACGCTCTCGGCCTCACCGAACGCGGCTTCGAAGTCGGCTGAACGGCCGGGCAGGACGTCCAGGTGCGCGACCTCCAGGATCACAGGCGGCAGAACCGGATGTCCGACGCGAGGATCGCCTTCGCGCCCAGCGCGGACAGCTCGTCCATGAGCTGGTTCGCGTCCTTGCGCGGCACCATCGCGCGCACGGCCACCTGGGCCGGGTCGGCCAGCGGCGCCACCGTCGGCGACTCCAGGCCGGGCGTGACGCGCAGCGCCTCGTCCAGCAGCGACCGCGGGCAGTCGTAGTCCAGCATCAGGTAGTGCTGGGCGAACACGACACCCTGCAAACGGGCCGTGAGCTGCTGCTTCGCCGCCGAGTCCTCGACCGCCGAGGAGTGGATGAGCACGGCCTCGGACTCGCAGATCGTGTGCCCGAACGGCACCAGGTCGTGCTGCTGGAGCGTCCGGCCGGAGCCGACGACGTCCGCGATCAGGTCGGCGACGCCCAGCTGGATGGAGATCTCCACCGCGCCGTCGAGCCGGATGATCTCGGCCTCGATGCCGTGCTTCTCCAGGTCCGCCTGCACGAGCGTCTTGTACGCCGTGGCGAGCCGCTTGCCCTTGATGTCGGCGAGCTGCCAGTCGGTGCCCCTCGGGCCCGCGTAGCGGAACGTCGACCCGCCGAACCCGAGGGACAGGCGCGGCTCCACGTTCGCGCCGGAGTCGCGCATCAGGTCGAGGCCGGTGATGCCGAGGTCCAACCGGCCGGAGCCGACGTAGATCGCGATGTCCTTGGGGCGCAGGAAGAAGAACTCGACGTCGTTGGCCGAGTCGATGACGGTGAGGTCGCGCTGCTCGTTGCGCTGGCGGTAGCCCGCCTCCCTCAACATCTCGGAGGCGCGCTCGGCGAGCGCGCCCTTGTTCGGAACTGCCACGCGCAGCATGGGATCTCCTCTTACAGGTACTTGTAGATGTCGTCCAAGGTGAGCCCGCGGCCCAGCATCAACACCTGCAGCCGGTAGAGGAGCTGCGAGATCTCCTCGGCGAGCCGCTCGTCGGACTCATGCTCCGCCGCGATCCACACCTCGCCGGCTTCTTCGAGCACCTTCTTGCCCTGCGCATGCACGCCGGCCTCCAGTGCTGCGACGGTGCCGGACCCCTCAGGCTTGGTGTGGGCGCGCTCGCTGAGTTCCGCGAACAGCTCGTCGAAGGTCTTCACGAGCGGGAATCCTCCCACCCCGCGCCCGGACCTCGTGCATCTGGGCACGAATGTCCACCCAGTGGACTGACGATCTTCACCTCGGGAGGACCACGGCCCGCCGTTTTGCACTCCGCGCAATCTTGCGCGGAGTGCAAGATCCCCACTATCGTGGCGCGATGACGACCCCACCACTTGGCCTGCGGGACCAGAAGAAGTTGGCCAGGCGCGAAGCGATGATCCAGGCGGCCGTGCGGCTCGCCGTGGAGCGGGGCGTGGAGAACGCCCTCATCGAGGACATCACCGCGGCGGCCGGGGTGTCGCACCGGACGTTCAGCAACTACTTCGGCGGCAAGGCCGAGGCCATCGCCGCCAGGCACCTCGACCGGGCGCGCGGGGTGGCCGAGGTGCTGCGGGGGCGTCCGGCGGACGAGCCGCTGTGGGACGCCATCACCTACGCGGCGCTCTCGCCGTACCGGGCGGACAAGAAGAGCCCGGATCCGGAGTGGACGGCCAGCATCCGGCTGATGACCAGCGAGCCGAGCCTGCTCGGGGAGTTCCTCAAGACGAACGCGATCGCCGAGCGCGAGCTGGCCGACGTGGTGGCGGAGCGGACCGGCACCAAGGTCGGCCGCGACCTCTACCCGAGGCTGGTGGCGGCGACGGTGTGGGCGGCGGTCGAGGTGGCGACCGACAAGTGGCTCGGCACCGCCAAGCCCGCACCCATCACGCAGCTCGTGCGCAACGCGCTGCGCCAGGTCGCCGCGGGCCTACCGGACCCGTCGGCGGGGTAACCCCACGCCGAGCGGGTCACCCAACCCCGCACAACACTCCGCAGGTGTGCGGGGCTCATCGCGGGGCACCGCAGATCGACCCAACTCCCCCACGGGTCACCGCGGCCGTGCCGGACCCGTTCCGGGGGAACACTGAGGCCGGGCCGATCGCAAACTCCCCCATAACACCTCCGCCAGGTCGCAGCAGGTGTGCCGACCCCTCGGCGGGACAGGCCGGACCCGGTCACCGGGCCCGGCTCACCGGGTCAGACCCGGACTCCGGCACGGCGGACGACCGTCACGTGGCGGTTCCGAAAGGTGGTCGCGGGCTCGACGGCGGGGGCGATCCGGAGGTCCGCCAGCACCCGTTCGAGGTCGCGGTCGGCGATGTCGAAGCTGCCCGCCAGCCGCGGCCGCGGCCCGGACTGCTTGCTGTTGTTGCGCTCCAGGCCGTAGCCCACCAGCGCCAGGACGGCGAGGACGATCAGTGCGCTTGTCATGGCACTAAGTTTGGCCAGCACAACATCCCGCCAACAGTGGCAGCTCTGACGTTGTGCCACAAAATCCTGCCAACTATGCTGGACCCATGCCGAAGACCGTCGCGTGCGTCCTGATCGACCGCCTCGAACCGTTCGAGTTCGGGCTCATCTGCGAGGTCTTCGGCGTCGACCGGACCGCCGACGGCGTGCCGCCGATCGAGTTCCGGGTGTGC
>DATMCA010000569.1:0-2299 GCA_035559015.1 Umezawaea sp.
AGGCCGTGCGGATGTACTCCGGGATCGCGCCGACGTTCTGCGACGGCGAGCTCTGCCGATCGAACCCGGCGATCGTCGCCTCCTCGGCGCGCCGCTGTTCCGGGCTAACCTCGATTCCCGGTGGGCTGGAGCCTGATTCCCCGCGTTGTCCGGGAGCCGGCCTTGTCACGTGAGTGCTGGTAGGAGGCCGGGCCGGCGATCATCTCAACACATCTTCTGGAACTAGGTCCGCCAGCCGGGTGATGCTGGATTCGGACAGTCGTCGTCCGATGTTCCGCGCCTGCCCGAGGGAACTCCCGGGTTTCTGCATGTAGCTCCGGCGTGTCGTCGCCGAACTGCCGCGAGTCCGGTCAGCTACAGCTCTACAGTTCCGGTGTGACCGTTCGGGAGACCCGTTGAGGTCGGGTGCGGAGTTCTTCCTCCAGCCCAGCGGCTCGGCGCAACGCCGCTACGAGGCGCTGCGCGCCTACTTCGTGCACGAGTTGTCCGCCGCGCAGGTGGCCGACCAGTTCGGGTACTCCACCGCCTCGGTGCACCAGATGGCCACGCTGCTGCGATCGGGGAAGCTGAGCCTGTTCGCCGAGTCCAAGCCCGGACCCAAGGGCCCGCGCAAGGCCACCGGGGAACTGCGCGAGCGGGTGCTGGTGCTGCGTGCCGCGCAGCACAGCGTCAGCGAGATCGCCGAGGCGCTGTCCGCGCAGGGCCTGCCGGTCTCCGCGCAGACGGTGTGGCAGATCCTGTCCGCCGAGGGCCTGCCCCGGCTGCCGCGCCGCGACGAGACCCGTCGGGGCAGCCCGTCGCAGCTGGCCGGGATCAAGGCCGGCCCGCTGCCGCGCTGGCCCGCCGACACCGCGCTGGCCTCTGATCACGCCGGGCTGCTGCTGCTGTTCCCGGCGATGGCCGAGCTGGGCCTGTCCCAGCTGGTCGGCGAGTGCGGCTACCCCTCGACCCGGACGCTCTCCGCTTGGCAGTCGATCGCGACGCTGCTGCTGGCCAAGTGCGCCCGCCGCGCCCGGGTGCACCACCTCGGCGCGCTCGTCGACGACCTCGGCCTGGCCGCCGCCCTCGGACTGACCGCCCTGCCCAAGACCACCCACCTGGGCTCCTACTCCTACCGCGTCCGCCGCGAATCCAACCAGAAGCTGCTCACCGGGCTGGTCCGCGCCCTGCGCACACTCGGGCTGGCCACCGGCGAGGCCGGGTTCAACTGCGACTTCCACGCCATCCGCCACCACGGCGACGACCCAGCCCACGGCCCTGGCGACGGCGTCCTGGAAAAGCACTACGTGCCCAAACGCTCCCAGCGCACCCGCGCGGTGCTCACCTTCTTCGCCCAGGACCACACCAGCACCGAGATGGTCTACGCCAACGCCGAGATCACCAAGGCCGAACAAGCCCGCGAGATCATCGCCTTCGCCGACTACTGGCACACCGCCACCGGAGAAGATCCCGGCCTGCTGGTGTTCGACTCCCAGCTGACCACCTACACCGTGCTCGACGAGCTCACCGCCCGCGGCATCCGTTGGCTGACGCTGCGCCAACGTGGCCGCACCGAACTCGCCCGCCTCGCCGCGCTGCCCGCCTCCCCCTGGAAACACGCCACCATCGACCGGTCCGGGCGCTACCGCCGCCCCCACCTGCACGAGGACATGATCACCCTCAAGGGCATCGACGCGAAGATCCGCCAGATCGCCATCCGCAACATCGGCCGCGACGAACCCACCCTGCTGATCACCAACGAGCTGACCGCCCCGGCCAAGGACCTGTTCGCCCGCTACGCCGAACGGATGCTCATCGAAAACGAACTCGACGCCTACCTCGGCGGGTTCCACCTCGACGCCCTCTCCAGCGCCGTCCCGCTCAACGTCGACCTCGACACCACCCTCACCGTGCTCGCCGGCAACCTCTACCGCCTGCTCGCCCGCCAGCTCCCCCGCTACGCCCTCGCCACCCCGGACACCATCTGGCGCCACTTCCTCGACACCGGCGGCACCCTGCACATCACCAACGAAGCCATCACCTGCGCGCTCAACCTGCGCAGCCACCACCCCGTGCTCATCGACGCCGGCTACGCCGACCTCAACATCGCCATCCCCTGGTGGAACGACCGCACCCTGCGCTTCCGCTTCCCACCCCGATGACCTTGAACCTCGCGGGCACAACCTCAACTCAACTACCGCACCGGGAATCGAGGCTAATCAAGGACGTGCTCTACGAGATTCTGTATGAGCGGTTTGCTGACCAGGTCACAGCCAAAGAGTTGTTGGAGAGGGTGCGCCGTACGTAGTCGGAAGTCCTG
>DATMCA010000570.1:0-3030 GCA_035559015.1 Umezawaea sp.
GCGAACGCGGTGGTCGCCGAAGTCGGTCGAGCACATCGAGGACCAGCTCGCCGTCGTGCTCTCCCGTCTGCTCGACGACCCCGGCGGGCCGTTGAGCGTCATCGGCTGCCCGGACGAGGACCGGCTGGCGATGGTGTGGGCGCTCCGCGAGGCGGCCGACGACCACCTGAGGCGGGGCGGGTGGCAGCGGACGTGGTCGTACTCGACTTACGCGAACCGCCACGACCTCGGCGTCAGCGATCTGCCGGAGATCGTGTTCCTGCCGGAGATCCCGAACGGAGGGGTCGCGCGCCGCACGGTAGTCGACCTCCGCGGTCGGCCGCAGGACAGCGGTTCCCGGATGCTCGCCTGCGACCTGCTCGACGCCCTGCTGCGGGGGGCCACTTCGAAGACCGTCGACGTCACGGCCGGACGTCAACCCCAGCCGGGTGACAGCGGGCCCCCGGACCAGGTGGTGCCGGTGGACGGCTCGCGGAGCGGACATGAGATGCCGAACCTCGGCAGGCAGTGGGAGGCGCGCCTGAGCGACGTCGGTTCCCTCGACGAGCTTCGGAAGACGTTGGTCACGCTGGGGTGCCAGGGACGCGAGTTCCGGTCCCAGGTGCGCAAGGAGGTCGACGAGCAGGTGGTCGACGGGATCGCCGACCACGTGGAGGCGGCCACGGAGGACGGCCTGCGGGACGTGCTCCACGCCCTGTACGGGCCTGGTCTGGAAGACCTCCAGAGCGACAAGGACGCGCGGCAGCACGCGAAGCGGCTCATCCGGAAGAGCAGGTCGGGGCAGCTCGCCCGTGTCCTGGGGCTGGCGGCCTCCGGTATCGGCGGGCAGGAGATCGCCATCGCCGCGCTCGCGCGGTGGGACTCCGGGTACGCCAAGCCCAGGCGACTCAAGCCCCAGCGGACCGGGAAGTCGCGAACGGCGGTGGTCGTGGACAACAGGCCGCTCCTGGCTGTTGTCCTGGTGGTGGTGCTCGCGGTGCTGAGCGGGGTGTTCGCGCTCGGGTACGTGACGGGGCGGCCCGAGTCCGTTCAGCCGCTCCCGGTCCCGAGCGAGGTCACGCCCGCCGCGCAGGCACCGCCGTCGTCGCCGAGTTCTTCGCCGCCAACGGGTCGAGTGGTCCGGGTGACCACTGTGGACACGGGCCGAACGCTCTACGCGTTCCTCCGAGTCGGTGAGCAGTTCGTGCCGCAGCAGCCGTGCTCGAAGGAGGAGGACGGTACCGGTGGGCTGTGGCGGTGCGGCCAGATCCGGGAGCAGCCCGAGCAGCCCGTGCTGGTGGCTGTGGAGGTTCCGTCGGCTGACCTGCGCAGGCTGGCCGACCTGGCCGCGGCCGGGCGGAAGATCGTGCTGGAGGACGGCTGGGGCACGCCCGTGGTCGTGCCCTGAGACGGGTCCGGGCCCGCCGCTCAGCGACGGGCCCGGACACCTCGGGGATCAGACCAGGTCGAAGCGGTCGAGGTTCATGACCTTCGTCCAGGCAGCGACGAAGTCGTTGGCGAACTTGGACTTCGCGTCGTCGCTCGCGTAGACCTCCGCGACGGCGCGGAGTTCGGAGTTGGAGCCGAAGACGAGGTCGGCGCGGGTGCCGGTCCACTTGACCTCGCCGGTCTCCCGGTCACGGCCCTCGAAGGTCTCGGCGTCCTCCGAGGTGGACTTCCACTCGACGCCCATGTCCAGCAGGTTCACGAAGAAGTCGTTGGTGAGCGACTCGGGCGTCGTGGTGAGGACGCCCGCCTGGGACTGCTGGTGGTTGGCGTTCAGGACGCGCAGGCCGCCCACGAGGACCGTCAGCTCCGGCGCGGTCAGCGTGAGGAGGTTCGCGCGGTCGACGAGCAGGTACTCGGACGGGAGGCGGTGGCCCTTGCCGCGGTAGTTGCGGAACCCGTCGATGGTCGGCTCCAGCGGGGCGAACGACTCGGCGTCGGTCTGCTCCTGCGTGGCGTCGGTGCGGCCCGGCGTGAACGCGACCTGGACGTCGTGGCCCGCGTTCCGCGCGGCCTTCTCCACGGCGGCGGTGCCGCCGAGCACGATGAGGTCGGCCAGCGAGACCTTCTTGCCGCCGGTCTGGGCGCTGTTGAACGACTCCTGGACGCCCTCCAGCGTGCGCAGCACCTGCGTGAGCGTCTCCGGCTCGTTGACCTCCCAGCTGCGCTGGGGCTCCAGGCGGATGCGGGCGCCGTTCGCGCCGCCGCGCTTGTCGCTGCCGCGGAACGTCGAGGCCGACGCCCACGCGGTGGAGACGAGCTGCGCGATCGACAGGCCGGAGTCGAGGATCTTGGCCTTGAGGGCGGCGACGTCGTCCGCGTCGACCAGTTCGTGGTCGACGGCGGGCACCGGGTCCTGCCAGATCAGCGTCTCCTGCGGGACCAGCGGGCCGAGGTAGCGCTGGATCGGGCCCATGTCGCGGTGCGTCAGCTTGAACCGCGCCCTGGCGAACGCGTCCGCGAACTGGTCGGGGTTCTGGTGGAAGCGGCGGGAGATCTGCTCGTACACCGGGTCGATCCGGAGCGCGAGGTCGGTCGTCAGCATGGTCGGCGGGCGGTTGAGCGTGCCGTCCTCGGGGTCCGGGATGGTGTTCGCGCCCGCGCCGTCCTTCGCCACCCACTGGTTCGCACCGGCGGGGCTCTTGGTCAGCTCCCACTCGTAGCCGAACAGGTTGTCGAAGAACGTGTTGCTCCACGCGGTCGGCGTGGACGTCCAGGTCACCTCGAGGCCGCTGGTGATGGCGTCGCGGCCCTTGCCGCTGCCGAAGGTGTTGTTCCAGCCGAGGCCCTGCTCCTCGATGGACGCGCCCTCGGGCTCGGGGCCGACGTACTGGTCGGGGTCGGCCGCACCATGGGTCTTGCCGAACGTGTGGCCGCCGGCGATGAGGGCGACGGTCTCCTCGTCGTTCATCGCCATCCGGCCGAACGTCTCGCGGATGTCGATGGCGGCGGCCAGCGGATCCGGCTTGCCTTCCGGGCCTTCGGGATTGACGTAGATCAGGCCCATCGTGGTGGCGCCGAACGGCTCCGCCAGCTGGCGGTCGT
>DATMCA010000571.1:0-4351 GCA_035559015.1 Umezawaea sp.
TCGTGCTCGGCGTGATCGCCGCGCTCCTCACCGTCCTGCCACCCGTGACGAGCGCGCTGCGCGGCGCCCCACAGCCTGCGGGGCCGCCCCGGCAGGGCTACGGGCCACCGCCACCGGGGTACGGCCCACCGCAGGGCTACGGGCCGCCCCAGGGGCAGCAGGGGCCACCTCCGCAGGGCTTCGGCGGCCCGCCCGGACAGCAGCCGTACGGCCAACCGCCCACCGGTTACGGCCCTCCGGCACCGGGCTACGGACCACCTCCCGGCCCACCCCGGCAGTGACCGGGACGACGAAGGCCTCCCCACCAGTGGCGGGGAGGCCTTCGTCGTGTCGGCACCTCAGGTGAGGTAGCTCGCGTTGCCGAAGTCGTCATCGTCGTCGGGCGCGGGGCGCTGAGGAGGACGGCGGGTCGGCGGCAGGGGGCGGACCGGGGCCTGGACGACCGGTTCTGGCGTCGGCGGCGGTGGCGTCCACCTGCTCGGAGCGGCCGCCGGAGCACCCTGGAGGAACGAGCCCTCCGCGGTCTGGGACGCGGCCGCCAGCCTGGCGCGCTCGGCGGCGGCGAACTGGTCGGCGAACTCGTCCGGCCCCTGCTCGTCGTCCTCGATGCCGAAGGCGAGTTCGCTGGCCTTCTTCTTGACCGGCCCCTCGCGCTGGGCCTTCGCCATCTCGCGGAGGCGGTCCACCAGGCGCTTCGACTTGTCGACGAAGTCCTTGTGGCTCTGGGCGGTGGCCTTGTCCGTCTCCTCGAACTTGCGGCTCGCCAACTCCATCCGCGCCGAGTGCTCGGACCGGATCCCTTCGAGCTTCCGCTTGACGCTCTCCAACGACTCGAACTCAGCCATCGGCCCTCACCCCGGTCATCGTGCGGTCTCCTCCCCGAGCGCGCCCTGAACGCGGCCGAGGCCGGCGTCGTCGTCGAACAGGGAACCGGTGGTGCGCCACTGGCTCGCGCCCCGCTCCGTGTCGCCACTGCCCTGCTGGCCACCGCCACCGGGCGGGGGCCCACCCATCATCCCGCCGCCCATCATGCCGCCCGCGGGCTGGCCGGACTGCGCGCCGTCCTGCATGGACGGCAGCGACGCCGAACCGGGCTCACCGGCCTGCGACGCGTTCGTGTCGGCGAGGCCCGCCTCACCGGTCGAGGCGGGCGGTCCCCACATGGGGTCCGCGGCCGAGCCGGGGATCTGGGGGCCGACCGCGGATTCCGCGGCGCCCGAGGGGACCTGCGGGCCGAGGATCGAGTCGGCGCGGTCGAAGCCGCCGCCCACCGCCGAAGCACCCGAGACCGACGTGGTGCCCTCCTGCGACGGCTCCCGGAACACCGGGTCCACGCCGGGCTGGGTGAAGCCGGGGGCGGTGAACCCGGCGGGTTGGGCGGACGCCGGTTCGGTGAAGCCCGGCTGGGTGAAACCGGGCTGGGTGAAGCCTTGGTCCCCGAAGCTCGGGGCGCTGAAGCTCGGCTCGGTGAAACCCTGGCCGGAGAAGCCCTGCGGCCCGAAGCCCTGGTCACCGAAGCCCTGAGCGGCAACCGGCTCCGTGAAGCCCTGACCGCTGAAACCCTGCCCGCCGGAGCCCTGGGCCTCGGCGAACGCGGGCTCCGCGAAGCCCTGGCCACCGAGGTCCCTGGCGAACGCCTGGTCGGTGGCACCGCCCTGGCCCGGCTCGGTGAAGCCCTCCGCGAAGGCGGGCATCGTGCCGACGCCCTGCTGAGCCTCGGCGAACGCGGGCATCGTGGTGACGTCCGGCCTGCCGGACGTGCCGCCGCCCTCCGGCTCGTCCTCGCCGAACTCGACGCCGTACTGCTGGGGCTCGCCCTCGCCGTCGTCCACGGTGAGGCTGATCTCACCGGTCAGCGGGTCGACCTCGGCGGTGATGGACAGGCCGTCCATCTCGATCACGGCCTTGCCGTCGGCGCCGGCCTCGATCGGGATCGCGCCGCCCCCGGCGGGCGCGCTGCCGGGCGTCGGAGCCGCGCCGGGCGTGGTGCCCCCGGCCGCCTGACCGCCGCCGCCCTGGCCCGTGAGGGCCTGCGCGAGACCCGCGGCGCCGTTCTGCGCCATGAGGGCCTTGGCGGCGTCCGGGTTCTTGCTGAAGTCGAGGTCGTACGTCTTCGGCGGGGCGTTCGGGGTGTCGACGGTGACCTTCACGTGGCCGCGCGCGTCCGGCTCGGTGATCTTGATCTCGTTGGCGCCACTGGTGATCGTGACGCTCTCCGGGTTCTTCTCCTCGCCGGGCTTGCCGCCCTCGCCACCGGGGGTGTCCGGCTTGCCGTCACCGTCCAGGTCGTCCGGCTTCCCGTCGCCGTTGGCGTCGTCGGGCTTGCCGTCGCCGTCCTTGTCGAGAGGGTTCTCCGGCTTCGGCATCTCCGGGATGGACGGCGTGGCCGGGGCCGACCCGGTACCGGTGCCGCCGGTCCCGGAACTCCCGGTGCCCGTGCTGCCCGTCCCCGTGCTGCCCGTCCCCGTGCTGCCGGTGCCGGTGCTGCCCGTGTTCCCGCTGTTCCCGTTCCCGTTGCCGTTCCCGGTGTTGTCCGCGGGCTTCTCCGCCGGGGTCTCCTTCGGCGGGTCGAACGGCTTGGTGTTGAACGCGTCGATCTGCTTGCCGAGCTCTTCCCACGCCTTGTCGACGGAGTCCTTCGTGGTCGTGCAGATGGTGTCGAACACCTTCCACTTGCCGTCCACGTCGGCCTTGAACGTGCCGCGGATCCACTTGTTGGCCTCTTCGCGGACCAAGCGCTTCCACTCGTCGCCGTCGCCGCAGCTGTCGTCGATCGTGTAGTGCACGAACCCGGCGACGCGGCGCAGCTTGGCCTCGTCCTCGGCCGTGCAGCCGTCGACGACCTCCTTGATCTGGTCGGGGCTCAGACCGGCGATGTCGTTGACGTTGCGGACGCCTTCGAGGACCGTCCTGGCCTTGGTGTTCACCAGACCGGACACGGTGTGGCACGCGGCCCTGGTGACCTCGGCGATGTGGTCGATGGCGTCGGCGTGCGTGGCGGCCCTCTGCGACATGTCCGTCACGAACTTGCGGGAGGTGTCGGCGGCCTTGCCGTCCCAGCCGGACCAGAGCTTGCTCATCGACTTCTCGGCGTCGCCCTGGCGGTCGCGGGAGTCCTGGGCGACCTGGCGCAGCTCGACGATGTCGATGTCGATCTTGTTGAAGTTGATGTCGCGCTGCTCGTCGTAGCGCTTGCGCATGCCGTCGACGTTCGTGTCGACCGAGCCGCCGTCGATGATCTTCTTGGCGTACTCGTACACCGGCAGGAAGTTCTCGAAGTACTTCAGGCCCGGCGCGCCCGCGTCCAGCAGGTCGTTCGAGTTGCCGACACCCGCGCCGCCGTCGGACGCCCGCTTCGCCGACGCGTCCAGCGCGTCCTGCCCCGCCTTCTTGTCCTTCTCGTGCTGGGCGTTGCGCGCGTCACCCTCGTCGGCGGCCTTCTTGCCCTTGTCGTAGGCGTCCTTCAGCCGGTCTTCCGAGCTGTCCGCCCACGGCATGGCGTCCTTGGTCGCCTGCCACTGCCCGTCGCCCCACGAGATGTCGTAGTCGTCGAGGTACTCCTCCAACTCGTCGTTGTGGGTACCGGTGATGTCGTCCTTGACGTCGTTCGCGTAGTAGGCCTGGAGGAGCGCCTTCTTGTCCTCGTAGGACACCGCGGGGTTGTCGACGACCTTCTTGACGTCGTCCCAGGACGGGTTCGCCATCACTTGCCCCCGGTGTTCGCGAGGTTCTGCGCGTTCGCCGTGTCGGACCAGTCGTAGCCGTTGGCGGAGTTGCGGAGCTTGTCGGAGAGGCCCTTGAGGGCGGCGGAGTGGGCGCCGATCGCCTCGGCGATCTTCGGCAGCCCGGCGAGGTAGCGGGACCCGCCCGCCTGGTGCGCGCGACCGAAGTCACCGGCGCCCACGGCGCTGGCCGTGACCTTCGCCTTGTACTCCTCGACGTCGGACGCGACACCCTGGATGGTCGTCGCCGACGACATCATCTCGCCCGCATTGGCCTGGAAACCCGCCATGTGCTCCTGCCTCCCCTGAGTCCCCGGTGAGACGCGGCCATGCCCCTCCGGGTTCCGCACAAGAATCCCAGCTCACCCGCCCGCAAGAGGCCGGTTGGTCCAGTCGGTTGCCTTAGTAAACGGCGACCGCGCCCGGACGGCGGGGATCACCACTGCCGCGGCGGCTCCTGCTGCTGTTGCCCCTGGGGCGGGTAGGGGCCCGACTGGGGAGGCGGGAACCCCTGATTCGGCGGCGGGAAGCCCTGCTGGGGCGGAAAACCCTGGTTGGGGGGCGGGTACCCCTGGTTGGGCCGCTGCTGCTGCGCCTTGGCCTTCGTGATGGCGAAAACGCCAACACCG
>DATMCA010000572.1:0-3250 GCA_035559015.1 Umezawaea sp.
CTTCCCCACCGACAGCACCAGGAACGACCTCCTCGCGGGCATGGCGGCCGATCTCGGGCTGCCCACGGTCGCGACGAACGCCGTGCACTACGCGTCGCAGTCACGGGCTCGGCTGGCCGCGGCGATGGCGGCCGTGCGGGCGCGGCGGAGCCTGGACGAGATGGCCGGGTGGCTGCCGCCCGCCGCCGGGGCGTGCATGCGGTCCGGTGACGAGATGGCCCGGCGGTTCGCGCGCTACCCCGGAGCCGTGCACCGGGCCGCGGTGCTGGGGTTGCAGTGCGTGTTCGACCTGAAGCTGGTGGCGCCCAAGCTGCCGCCGTTCGGCGTGCCGCCGGGGGAGACGGAGATCAGCCACCTGCGGCACCTGACCCGTGAGGGCGCGGCTCGGCGGTACTTCTCCGTGGGGGAGAACCCCAAGGCGTTCCAGCAGGTGGAGCACGAGCTGCGGATCATCGAGGACCTGGGGTTCCCCGGCTACTTCCTCGTGGTGCACGACATCGTCCGGTTCTGCCGCGAGCGCGGGATCCTCTGCCAGGGGCGGGGTTCCGCGGCGAACTCGGCGGTGTGCTTCGCGCTCGGCATCACCAACGTGGACGCGGTGCGGTTCGAGCTGCTGTTCGAGCGGTTCCTGGCCCCGGCTCGGGACGGGCCGCCGGACATCGACCTGGACATCGAGTCGGACCGCCGCGAGGAGGTGATCCAGTACGTCTACGAGAAGTACGGGCGCAGGCACGCGGCGCAGGTGGCGAACGTGATCAGCTACCGCGCGAAGTCGGCGATCCGGGACATGGCCCGCGCGCTCGGGTACTCACCGGGGCAGCAGGACGCGTGGAGCCGGGAGATCGACCGCTGGGGGCCGTTGCGCGACACCGTGGCGGACAGCGGGATCCCGTTGCCCGTCGTGGAGTTGGCCGCGCAGCTGGAGAACTTCCCGAGGCACCTGGGGATCCACTCGGGCGGCATGGTCATCTGCGACCGCCCGGTCAGCGAGGTGTGCCCGGTCGAGCCCGCGCGGATGGCGAACCGGACCGTGTTGCAGTGGGACAAGGACGACTGCGCGTCGATCAACCTGGTGAAGTTCGACCTGCTCGGGCTGGGGATGTTGTCCGCGTTGCACTACGCGATCGACCTGGTGCGGGAGCACCACGGGGTCGAGGTCGACATGGGGCGCGTCGACCTGGCCGACAGCGCGGTCTACGACATGCTGTGCCGCGCGGATTCCGTCGGTGTCTTCCAGGTGGAGAGCCGGGCCCAGATGGCCACCCTGCCCCGGTTGAAGCCACGGGAGTTCTACGACCTGGTGGTGGAGGTCGCCCTGATCCGACCGGGCCCCATCCAGGGCGGCTCGGTGCACCCGTACATCCGGCGGCGCAACGGGAAGGAGAAGTGGGAGCACGACCACCCACGGTTGAAGAAGGCGCTGGACCGGACCTACGGGGTGCCGCTGTTCCAGGAGCAGTTGATGCAGATCGCCGTGGACGTCGCCGATTTCACCCCCGCAGAGGCGGACGAGCTGCGGCGGGCCATGGGGGCCAAGAGGTCCACCTACCGGATGGAGAGGCTGCGCGACCGGTTCTACGCCGGGTGCGCCCGGCACGGCATCGAGGAGGACCTGGCCGGCCGGATCTACGCCAAGCTGTTGGCGTTCGCCAACTTCGGGTTCCCCGAGAGCCACGCCCTGAGCTTCGCCCACCTCGTCTTCGTCAGCGCCTGGTTCAAGCTGTACTACCCGGCGGCGTTCTGCGCGGCCCTGCTGCGCGCCCAACCGATGGGCTTCTACTCTCCGCAGTCGCTAGTGGCCGACGCCCGCAGGCACGGCGTCCGGGTCTTCGGCCCGGATGTCAACGCAAGCCTTCCCCACGCGGGCCTGGAACTCTTCGAGGGTGAGCAAGCGGTCCGGATCGGATTGGCCTCCGTCCGCACCATCGGGCAGTCCGTAGCCGAGGCGCTGGTCGCGGAACGCGACCGCGGCGGCCCGTTCCGCGACCTGGTGGACGTCGGAGCAAGACTACGACTGACCACCCCGCAGGTAGAGGCACTGGCGACGGCGGGCGCTTTCGGCGGCTTCGGCGTAGCCCGCAGGGAAGCCCTGTGGGCGGCCGGAGCCGTGGCCAACATGCGCCCGGACCGCCTACCGGGAACAGTCGTGGGGACAACCGCCCCATCACTGCCGGGCATGGACGAGATCGAACTGGCAGTGGCCGACGTCTGGGCCACAGGCTTGTCCCCCGACAGCTTCCCAACCCAATTCGTCCGCGACCGCCTCACCACCTTGGGCGCCCTGCCAACAGCAGGCCTGGCAGACCTCCACCCCGGCACCAGGATCCTCATCGGCGGCGCGGTGACCCACCGCCAACGCCCGGCAACGGCGGGCGGCGTCACATTCCTGAACATCGAAGACGAAACAGGCATGGTCAACGTCGTCTGCACCACCGGCCTGTGGGCAAAATACCGCCGGGTGGCCCTGAACAGCCCCGCCCTGCTAGTACGGGGAACAGTGGAAATCGCCGAAGGCGTAGTCAGCGTTCTAGCAGACCGCCTACAGCACCTCGACCTACGAATCCCATCCAGATCCCGCGACTTCAGGTGAGGGTTGTCAACTCGGGAGGTGATTCCCAGATCATCCTCCGGGTTGACTCAAGGTGATCACAACGACTTCTAGGTTTCAGCCATGAAGAAGACACTGATCGGCTTTGGCGCGGCAACGGTCATGGCAGCGGGAATCGCCGTCACGGTAGCGACCAACGCCTTCGGCTACCTGGGCGACGACATCCGCATGGAGGTCAACGGAAGCGGCAAGTCCACAGAGATAGCCGTGGCATGGCCAGGCCAGTTCGACCCAGTCGCGGTAGCCAAGGACACGACACTGCCCTGGTCAGACAGCAAGAACAAGAGAGACGGAGTCGCGATCATCGTGGCCAACGGAGTAGCCGACGACACCACCTGCCGAATCCTGGTCAACGACAAGGAAGTAGCCACCGGAACAGCAAAAGACGGCCGCCTGGGCTGCTCAACCAGCGCAAAAAACGACTACTAGCCCACAACCAACCGACAGCCGAACCGGGCCCTAAAACTGTGGCCGATTTTACTTGGGGGATTCGACCCTTAAACTCAGTCGGGCGGCAAGCTTTACACCTGCCGTTTTGGCCCGACTAAGGGTCGAATCTAGGGGCCCCAAGTCAAATCGGCCACCCACGCCGGAACCGACGCTCACCCGGCCACCCACGCTGAAACCGGCGCCCACCCGCCC
>DATMCA010000573.1:0-2909 GCA_035559015.1 Umezawaea sp.
ACGTCACCTCAGTGTTCTTCTCGAGTTCGGACGGCAGCTCGTAGAGTTCGCGTAGGACCAGCGCATTGCGGGCTTGGATGAGCACGCCACCCTCGTCGAGACGTCCGAGTTCGATTGGGGCGAAGCCGAGTTCGGTGCACAGTTCGGCTACCGTCGCGCTTGCCGCGGAGTCGTTGCTGGACACGAAGACCACGCGTTTCCCGAATTCGGGTGGGCGCTTCTCGGCGAGCTGCCTGGCGGCGGTTTGGTTGAACGACTTGACCACCGCGGCGCCCGGAAACGCCTCGGCGTTGTACTCGGTCGACAGGCGGCCGGCGAGGATTTGCTCGGAGTTGGGCACCAGAAACGCGTTCGTCGCGTCGACGACGATCTTGCCCGACCAGTCCGAACGAGTCTTGCCCAACTCACGGACCTTCAGGAACGGAATGGCCAGAATGATCACGTCTGCATCCAGGGCCGTGTCAAGGGTGGCCGGTGTGATCGAGGCGGACAGTTCGGTGACGTCGATCGTCTCCGGACCTCGCGTGTTGGCCCAGAGTGCTGGGACGTGGTGGTCGGAGAACCGTTGCGCCAGAACCGTGCCAACGGTGCCGGTGCCCACGACGGCGTACTGCAGAGTGCTGGTCATCGCACGACCTCCGCGGTCCGGGCGGCGGCGATGAAGACCGCCAGCGCCAGGAATACGGCGTTCACGGGCCACTGCTTGTACTCTGCGCGTCGACCGTGGAACACCGCCGCGCCCACCTGCAGCAGCGCAAGCCCCACGGCTGCGGCCGGCGTCAGGATCGGCGCGATGCCGGTGAGCCACGGCACGATCAGACCGAGAGCGCCAGCCACCTCGACGCCGCCGATGAGTTTGATCGACGTCGCAGACAACGCCTCGGCGGCGCCAGCCGTGGAGGGGTTCTCCGCTAGGCGCTCCTTGGACTTCAGCAGTTTCGTGCCACCGATAAAGAGATATGCGGCGGCGAGTAGTACGGACGCGATCCGTACCGCGATGTTCACGAGGGCTCCTCGAAGACGTGGGATTGGCGCAGGGCGGCTCAGCCGGAGAATTCGGTGGCGCCGAGTGCGACGTCGAAGTTGTCCAGTCCATGACGGGCGAGGCCCATGAGGACCAGGCCCGTTCCCTCCAGCCAGTGCGCCATGGTCAAGCCGCCGACGTCCAACGGGCGCAGCCCGAGACTGGCGATGAACTCCGACACGCGCGCCTTGGCCTGCGCATCGTCGCCGGCCATGAACACATCCAACGTCCGACCCTTCTCCAGGACGTGACCGAAGACGGTGTTGAAGGCCTTCACCACGCGGGCGCCGGCCGGAGCCGCCTTGGCGACTTCCTGGGCGATCGAGGTGTCAGCGGGGAGGGCGAGCCCGTCGGCATCGGCGTTGAAGGGGTTGCTGATGTCGACGATGACCTTGTCCGCCAACGCGTTTCCGTACTGGGTGACGACCGGCACGACATCGGCGTACCTCAGGGCCACGATCACGATATCCCCGGCCGGGGCGGCGCCGAACTCTCCCGTCGTGGTGCTGCCGCCGAGAGTCGTGGCGAGGTCAGCTGCCTTGGACCGATCGCGGCCGATGACCTCGACGGTGTTGCCTCCCGCTACCGCCAGCGCGCCGATGGCGCGGGCCATGTTGCCGGTGCCGATGATGCTGATGCTGCTCATGAGATGTCCTGTCTTTCCTACTGGATAAAAGGTTGACTACTCCACCATATGCGGATTGGTGACCATGTCAACCAATCCAGGAGGGTCGAGGCGGATGGGAGCGAACCGCGCGAGCCCGCGTGGACACAGCGTCCCGGCGAGCCTTCTCGCACGCCCGGCATCACCTTTGGCGTGCACGTGCGCCGGGGCCTGTCCTGGGCCGACTACCGGATCCTGGCGGTGCGTTCCGGGGCGTGGCCATCACTCGTCGTTGGTGCGTAATTCCCAGGGCGGCATGCCGATTGCCTCGGCGAGGTTGCGCTGCAGCGCAATGCCGGCCGGCAGGGTGCGGTAGAAGATGTTCACCTCGGTGATCTTGCCGTCCGCGTCGAGCAGGACGAAGAAGATGCCGTTGACCGCGGCGTCTCCGACTTGAAGCCGGAAGTGTGCGGCGTGGTGGGTCTCTCCGCTGAGGACCTCCATGTAGGTGTCGTCGGAGGACAGTGTGTTGACTTTCTTGATGGTCTGCACGGCGGCGTCGCGGCCGGTGACTGGCTCATCGCCGAACGGGCCGTACAGCGCCACGTCCTCGGCGAGCAGGCCGGCGAGGGTGTTCTCGTCGACGCCGCCGTGGATGCAGTCGACGAAGGCCTCCAAGGTGTCGCGGTGCGCGGCGAAGGTGGTCATGGTTACTCCTCGTAGTGGGGGAAATTCGGTTGGTGCGCCGAGGCCGTCAGCTGGCGGCGAAGTAGTGATCGTTATCCAGGTCGGCCATCAGTGCGGGCTGAGTAGGTTCCCAACCCAGGGTCTGGCGGGTGATGAGGTTGGCGGCCGGGTAGTTCTTCGTGACGAGGCTCGCGAGGGCCCCGAAGTACCCCGGCACCATCAGTTCGTCCACGGGAACGCTGACGACGGGCAAGTCCAGACGGCTGCCGATGGCCTCGGCGATCTCGCGGAATGAAATGCCCTCGTCCTGGACCGCGTGCCAATACCTGCCAGCCGGACCCTTCTCCAGCGCCAAGCGGAACAGCGAGGCGACATCGCGGATGTGCACGGCGCTCCACGCGTTCGCGCCGTCTCCGGGGTATCCGGCGAAGCCCTTGTCCTTCGCGAGAGCGATCAGCTGCGGGAGGAAGCCGGCAGTATCGGTCGTGTCGTGCGCGATGAGCGGAAGCCGCACGATCGATGACCGCACTCCTCGCTCGGCAAGGCCGACTACGGTGATTTCCACGACATTGCGCGCCCGCAGGGTGCCCTTGT
>DATMCA010000574.1:0-3595 GCA_035559015.1 Umezawaea sp.
TGCACCTGCGGTTGCGGCTGGGGCCGGTGCGGCGACGGCGGCTGGTGGCCGTGGGCGGCGGGCTGCTCGACCTGGTGACCGTCGCCGGGCTCGCCGCGGGCCTGCGGGAACGGGTGGCCGGCACCGGCCACCCGCCCACGTCTACCTGAACGGTGCCACCGCGTAGGCGTCGCGCAGACCCGCGAGCCCGGCGGCCTTCGGGTCGAGCGTCGCCCACTCCGGGTTGGAGTTGAAGTAGTTGGCGACCACGATCGTCGGGCCCGGCTCCGAGTTCAGCCGGGTGATCGCGGCCGGGACCGTGCGGATCCAGGTCGCCTGGTCGCCCAGCGCCTTGGCGGTGCCCCACTCGGCGATGTGCACCGGCTTCGCGAGCCACGCGGCGGGCAGGTCGGTGACCGACCACGCCTTGGTGCGGTTGAACACGTCGTAGGCCGTGCGCGCGCTGCCGTGGTTGTAGGCGTTCCACTGGAGCACGTCGACGGACGGCGCGAGCGACGCCGGGTGCATCCGCTTCCACGCGTCCCGGTTGAAGCCGCCCATGCCGACCGAGAACCTCACGCCCGTGGGCAGGCCGTGGGAGCGGAACCACGAGGTGATGTAGCCGACCGCCTGCACGGCCCGCGCGTCGGCCTGCGCCCACGTGTACGCCGTGGTGCCCTCGGTCGTGCCGAACTCGTGGTCGGTGTCGAACTCCGACGCCAGCTGGACGGTCAGCGTCGAGGCGTGCCTCATCGTCTTCATCTGGGCCAGCGACCGGGCCAGCAGGCCGTCGATCGACCCGCTGAGCACCTGCCCGTAGCCGTAGGCCCTGGGCCACGTGGTCCCCGGCCGCTGCTGGATCGTCATGTCCGGCGCCGGAACGGTGTAGCGCACCCCGTCCACGGTGAAGGTTTGCGCACCGGTCGGTCCTCCATAGGATTTGAGCTCCAGCACGAAGTTGCGGGTAACGGTCGGGCCCAGCGCGTCGATCCACGCCTTCTGGTAGCCGGGGAAGGTGTTCCCGTCGGCGAGCGACCGGTACTGCGTGATCGCCTCCAGGTTCCCGATCACGGCCGCGTCGGCGGTGACGTCGCCGTTGCCGCCGAGGTAGTACCCGCCCTTGACGTCGACCGCGGCGGACGCCGACGGGCTCACGGCGGCGCTCGCGACGAGCACCAGCCCGATCGCGGCCAGGACGTGTCGCCGGACTGCTCGAATCGTGATCACCACGGGGAACGTAGTGAGATCTCGATCAGGTCGGTGAATACCTCCGGTGACCTGTGGAGGACGGCGAAAGTCCTGTCCGCGCGAGGGCCGCGAACGGCCCTGAGCACGGGATCGCCTATTCGTTCAGGCGTGAAAGAGGTTGACTCGGCACGGGATTAAGCCCTTAACCGAGCTGGCTGATGAGGCAAACGGCCTACATTCACTCACCTGCGCGGCCCATTGGATGAACCGGTTGAGCTTGATCAACCGGCCCACCCCTGTTTCCGCCGGATGGCCGGCGCATGTCGGGGTGGCGGCGCAGGATGGGCGGTGTCGCCTGTGGACGGGTACCCACCAGGGGCGATCCCGACCGCGAGCCCCAGGAGGTACTCCCCGTGACGCACCCGGATCCGCACCCGATCTACACCTCGCTCGTCGCCAAGCACGGCGACCCCGGTGTCGTGGAGCCCCAGGAGCCCGTCGATCGCCGTCCTGAGCCCCAGGAGTCGTTGCGATCGAGATCGGAGAGGACCGAACGCCGTGCATAGGCTGGTCCATTCGCACCATTGACAGCGGATGTGACGCGTAGCACACTCCCTTACGCCTCATGATTGAAACGTTTCATCACGTACCGGGAGTCGTGTGTGGACCTGCCCCAGGAGCAGCCGCTCGTCGTGCTCGACCGCGTCTCGAAGTCCTTCGGCGCGGTCGCGGCGCTGACCGACGTCACCCTCGCCCTCGCACCCGGTGAGGCGCACGCGCTGCTGGGCGAGAACGGCGCGGGGAAGTCCACCCTCATCAAGACCCTCGCAGGCGTGCACCGCCCCGACAGCGGCCGGGTGCTCGTCGACGGCGAGGAGACGCGGTTCTCCGGCCCGGCCGACGCCAGGGCCGCCGGGATCGCGGTGATCTACCAGGAGCCGATGCTCTTCGGCGACCTGTCGATCGCGGAGAACGTCTACACCGGACGCCAGCCCCTCAAGGCCGGACGGCGCATCGACACCAAGGTCATGCACGCGCACACCGCCGCGCTGTTCGACCGGCTCGGCGTGGCGCTCGACCCGGTCCGCCCCGCGCGCGGCCTGTCCATCGCCGACCAGCAGGTCGTCGAGATCGCCAAGGCGCTGTCGTTCGACGCGCGGGTGGTCGTGATGGACGAGCCGACCGCCGCGCTCTCGGCCCGCGAGGTCGACCGGCTGTTCGAGGTCGTCAAGGTGCTGCGGGCCCAGGGCACCGCCGTGCTGTTCGTGTCGCACCGGCTCGACGAGGTGTTCGCGCTCTGCCAGCGGGCGACCGTGCTGCGCGACGGCAAGCACGTGTGGGACGGGCCGCTGGAGGGCGAGACGCCGGACGGGCTGGTGCGCCGCATGGTCGGCCGCGAGCTGTCGGCGCTGTTCCCCAAGCAGGACACCACCCCCGGCGAGGTGCTGCTCGACGTCCGCAGGCTCACCAGGGAAGGCGTGTTCACCGATGTGTCGTTCGAGGTCCGCGCGGGTGAGATCGTCGGGCTGTCCGGCCTGGTCGGCGCGGGCCGCAGCGAGGTCGCCCGCGCGATCTTCGGCATCGACTCCGTCGACGCGGGCGAGGTGCGGGTGAGCGGCCGACCGCTGAAGCTCGGCTCCCCGACCTCCGCGATGGCCGCCGGCATCGGCTTCGTCCCCGAGGACCGCCGCCAGCAGGGCCTGGTCGTGGACGCCTCGGTGGAGCGCAACGTCGCACTGGCCTCGCTCGGCCGCCTGTCCCGCTTCGGCCTGCTCTCGCGCGGCGCCGAACGGCGGCTCGCGCAGGACTGGGCGATCAAGCTGAGCATCAAGACCGCGCGCCTCGGCGCGCCCGCCGCCACGTTGTCCGGCGGCAACCAGCAGAAGGTCGTGCTCGCCAAGTGGCTGTCCCGGCGGCCGTCCGTGCTGATCGTCGACGAGCCCACCCGCGGTATCGACGTCGGCACCAAGGCCGAGGTGCACCGGCTGCTGTCCGAACTGGCCGCGGAGGGCGTGGCGGTGCTGATGATCTCCTCGGAGATGCCGGAGGTGCTCGGCATGGCCGACCGGGTGCTGGTCATGCACGAGGGCAGACTCGTGGACGACGTCCCCCGTGCCGACGCGACCGAGGAACGGGTCGCGCTGGCCGCCGCGGGCAGGCCGGGGGTGGTCTCGTGACCACCGTCGCGCCCTCGCGCGCCCGCCGCGTCGCCGACCTGGTCGGCCGGGCCCGTGAACTGGGCATCGTCGTGGCGCTCGCGCTGGTGATCATCCCGACCGCGTTCGTCAACCCGCGGTTCGTGGAGGCCCAGGGCATCCGCGACCTGCTGCTCAACGCCTCCGTCGTGGCCGTCCTCGCCGCCGGGCAGACGCTCGTGGTGGTGACCCGCAACCGGTCGGCCCAGGTACGGGCGGCGCCGCGCTCGGCG
>DATMCA010000575.1:0-2710 GCA_035559015.1 Umezawaea sp.
CCAGGACCGAACCCGGTGGCGGCAGCTCGTTCGTCCTCGCGGCGGCGGGCGACATCGCCGCCCAGTGCACCGCGAGCGACCCGAACTGCGTCCACCCGAAGACCGCGAAGCTCGTCGAGGCGATGAACCCCGCGGCCGTGATCACCATGGGCGACAACCAGTACGACGACGCCCACCTCTCCGACTTCCGCGGCTACTACGACAAGACCTGGGGGAGGTTCAAGGCCATCACCCACCCGGTCCCCGGCAACCACGAGACCTACGACGACACCCCGTTCAAGGGCTACCGCGACTACTTCGGCCCGATCGCCACGCCGCAGGGCAAGAACTACTACTCGTGGGAGATGGGGAACTGGCACTTCATCGCCCTGGACTCCAACGACTTCACCACCCACGACTTCGCCGAACCGGCGCAGGTCGCCTGGCTGAAGCAGGACCTCGCCGCCAACACCAAGGGCTGCGTGGCCGCGTACTACCACCACCCGCGGTTCAGCTCCGGTGACCACGGCGACAACCCCGACAGCGCCGCGCTGTGGCAGATCCTGGTCGACGGCAGGGTCGACCTCGTGCTCAACGGGCACGACCACCACTACGAGCGGTTCGTCCCGCAGAACGGCGCGGGCAAGGCCGACGCGAACGGTCCGGTGCAGATCCTCGGCGGCATGGGCGGCGCGCCGCTCTACGACGTGCACGCGGCCCACCCCACTACGGCGAAGCTGCTCCAGGCGTTCGGCGTGGTGAAGCTGTCGATGACGGACACCTCGTTCTCGACGCAGCTCATCGGCCTCGACAAGGCCGTGCTGGACAGCAGCCCGACCTACACCTGCCACTAGGGGGCGAGCATGTACATCGCGGCAAGCCGTGCTCCCGACCCGACGACCGCCGACCGGCGGGCCGTTCCCCGGCGCGTGCCCGCCACCGTGGTGGCGCTCGGGCTGGTCAGCCTCGTCACCGACGTCTCGTCGGAGATGGTCACCGCCGTGCTCCCGCTGTACCTGGTGCTGGGCCTCGGCCTGAACCCGTTGCAGTTCGGGCTGCTCGACGGGCTCTACGCGGGCGCCACCGCCGTCGTCCGCGTGCTCGGCGGCCACCTGGCGGACAGGTGGAGACGCCTCAAGGCGGTCGCCGGGTTCGGGTACGGCTTGTCCGCGGTGTGCAAGCTCGGCCTGCTGGCGGCCGGGTCGTCGGTCGCGGCCATCGGCGTCGTGCTCGCCGCCGACCGCACCGGCAAGGGCCTGCGGACCGGGCCGCGCGACGCGCTGATCTCGTTGAGCAGTGATCCCGCCGCGCTCGGCCGGTCGTTCGGCGTGCACCGGGCGCTGGACACCGTCGGCGCGCTGCTGGGCCCGGTGGCCGCGATGGGCGTGCTGTCGATCAGCCTCGGCAGCTACCCGTCGGTGTTCTTCACCAGCTTCTGCGTCGCGGCGGTCGGGGTGCTCCTGCTGGTCCTGTTCGTCCGCGATCAGCCCGGCGCCGTCGACCACGGGGCCGTGTCGTCACGAGCCGCACTGGACCTGTTGCGGCGGAACGACTTCCGCCGGGTCGCGCTGTGGGCTGCCGCGCTCGGCCTGGTCACGGTCGGGGACGCGTTCCTCTACCTGGTGCTGCAACGGCGGTGGGACGTCCCGGTGGCGTTCTTCCCCCTCCTGCCGCTCGGCACGGCCGCGGTCTACCTGCTGCTGGCCGTGCCGATCGGCAGGCTGGCGGACCGGGTCGGCCGATGGCCGGTGTTCCTCGGCGGGCACGCCGCCCTCGGCGCCGCGCTGGTCGTCGTGTGCGGCCCGGTGTCCGGACCGGCGTTGGCCGTGCTCGCGGTGGCGTTGCACGGCGTGTTCTACGCGGCCACCGACGGGGTCCTGATGGCGGCGGCCGGTCCCATGGTGCCCGCCGAACTGCGGGCCACCGGGTTCGCCGTCGTCCAAACAGGACAGGCGGTGGCCCGGATGGCCTCCTCCGTCCTCTTCGGACTGAGCTGGACCCTCTGGGGTCTGCGCCCGGCGGTGCTCGTGGCCGCCTGCGCGCTCGCGGTCGTCGTCATCGCGGCCGCGCTGGCCAGGCCGGTGCGACCGTGAAGCGGCTCGTGCTCGCCCTGCTCGGGTCGGTGCTCCTGATCGGTGCCGCGGTGACGTTCACCGTGCGGGCGCGCGTCGCCAAGGACGAGCCGGCCGCCCAACAGCTCACGCTCGCACCCGGCCAACTCCTGTTCCGCGACACGACCACCGGCCGCGTCACGTCGGTGTCGCTCACCGATCCGGGCGGTCCGCGCCGTTCGAGCGACCTCCGGTGCGACCGCTTCGCCACGGCGAGGCGGACCGCCGTGTGCCTGACCGCCCGACCCGACGTCCTGCCCGCGGTCACCGACGTCCTCGTCCTGGACGAGAACCTCGTCGTGCGCCACCGGGAATCCCTACCGGGCACCCCGAGCCGCGCCCGCGTGTCCCCGGACGGCGAGGTCGTCGCCTGGACCCTGTTCGTCACGGGTGACTCGTACGCGGCGACGGGTTTCTCGACCAGGGCCGGGCTGTACGAGGTCGAGACCGGCAGGCTGGTCAAGACGATCGAGGAGTTGCCGGTGTTCGTGGACGACCGGCGGTACTTCGCCTCGGACGTCAACTACTGGGGCATCACCTTCGCCGCCGACGGCAACCGCTTCTACGCCACCCTCGGCAGCCGGGCCACGACCCGCCTGGTCGAGGCGGACTACCCCCGC
>DATMCA010000576.1:0-5490 GCA_035559015.1 Umezawaea sp.
GCCCTAGAAGCCATCGCCGACCCCGACTTCGTCACCGAACTGGGCCAGTGGAACCTGGAGATCAACGTCGCCCCGCGCCAGCTGGCGGGCGGCGGCATCACCGCCTTCGAGGAAACGGTCCGAGCCAGCCTCAACGAGGCGGAGCACAAGGCCCGCGAGGTCGGCACACACATGACCATGATCGGCATCCTGCCGACCCTCCGCGCCGAACACATGGCGATAGACGCCCTCTCGGTCAACCCCCGCTACGCCCTCCTGAACGAACAGGTCCTGGCGGCACGCGGCGAAGACCTCCAGATCAGCATCGACGGCATCGAACGCCTCAACATGACAGCGGACTCCATCGTCCCCGAGGCAGCCTGCACCAGCACGCAGTTGCACCTACAGGTCAGCCCCGACCAGTTCGCCGACTACTGGAACGCCGCACAAACCATCGCGGGCGTACAGGTCGCCGTAGGCGCCAACTCCCCCTTCCTCCTGGGCAAAGAACTCTGGCGCGAAACAAGAATCGCCTTGTTCCAACAGTCAACCGACACCAGGGGCGACGAACTAAAAGAACAAGGCGTACGCCCACGAGTCTGGTTCGGCGAACGCTGGATCACCTCCATCTTCGACCTCTTCGAAGAAAACGTCCGCTACTTCCCAGCCCTACTACCAATCGTCGACCCCGAAGACCCACTACAGGTCATCGACCGAGGCGACACCCCCACCCTCTCGGAACTAAGGCTCCACAACGGAACCGTCTACCGCTGGAACCGCCCCGTCTACGACGTCGTCAAGGACAAGCCCCACCTACGAGTGGAAAACCGCACCCTCCCAGCAGGCCCAACAGTCGTGGACACACTGGCAAACGCCGCCTTCTACTACGGCCTGGTGCGGGTGCTAGCCGAGAGCGAACGTCCACTGTGGTCCCAGATGTCCTTCAGCGCCGCCGAGGAAAACTTCCTGGCAGGCGCAAAACAAGGCATCGACGCCCAGGTCTACTGGCCAGGCCTGGGCACCGTTCCAGTGGTGGAACTGGTGCTGCGCAGACTACTTCCCATGGCCTACGACGGCCTGGACCGCTGGGGCGTGGACCCAAAGGAACGCGACCGCCTCTTGGGCGTCATCGAACAACGATGCCTAACAGGCGTAAACGGAGCCACCTGGCAATCCCGCGCCTTCCACAGGCACTACGACAACACCAGCCTCGACCGCGTGGAAGCCCTGCGACTGATGCTGCGCACCTACCGAGACCTCATGCACACCAACGAGCCCGTCCACTCCTGGCCAGTCACCTGACCGGCGTCCCACCACCTACCGGCAGCCAGGGCCCTAAAAGCGGGCCGATTTTACTTGGGGGATTCGACCCTTGAACTCAGTCGGGCGGCAAGCTTTCCACCTGCCGTTTTGGCCCGACTAAGGGTCGAATCCAGGGGCCCCGAGTCAAATCGGCCACCACGCTGGCCCCGGCGGCCACGGGCGACCCACAGCGAACCGGCGGCCACGGGTGACCCAGCAGCCACGCGCGCCAAGCAACCCAATAGCCACCACGAACACCAAGGGCCCGCCCGACACAAATCCGGGCGGGCCCAAGGCGCACTCCCCTAGCTGGTCGGGAAGTTGTCAGCCGTGCGCATCCGATCCCGGATCCACACACCAGCGGGCTTCAACACCCCAGTCCCGGTGAACGAGTTCCCAGCACAGGTACCGGTCTTGAACACCGCCCCAGACCGAAAATCATCCGAGAAGTTCCAATTCGTCCACCCGATCTTCTTCTGCGCCAACAAGTCCAGATACTTCTGCGACTGGACGAAGTTATTACCCCCATCCCCAGAAGCCGTCTGCGTCCCGAACTCCGTCACGAAGATCGGAATCCGATCCGCCGCACGAACCAGCGAATCGAAGTACTCATCCCCGTGCGAAGCCGCATAGAAGTGGAACGTGTACATGAAGTTCGTCGCGTTGATCGGATTGCCGATGATGTCCGCCTCGGTACGACCGTCCGAGATCCCGAACGACCCCCACCCGTGCGTCCCCACGAACACCACCCCATCCGGATCCTGAGCCCGGATCACCGGGATCATCGTCTCCGCGTACGACTTGATCCGAGCCCACGAAACCCCGTTCGGCTCGTTCGCGATGTCGTAGATGATGTTCGTCTTGTCCTTGTGCCGCGAAGCGATCTCCGTGAAGAACGTCCGCGCCGGCGCCGTGTTCGCGTTCGGATCCCCCGGCGTCAACTGGTGCCAGTCCACCAACGCGTACATCCCGCGCTTCGTCGCTTCCTCGATGTACCCGTGCACCAGATCCGTGTACTTCCGAGGATCCGTCTCGTACCCGCCCTCCTGCACGTACATCGCGATCCGCAGGATGTCCGCACCCCAGTCGGCCGCCAGCGCGTCCAACGACGCCGGCTTGACGCAGTTCGCGTACCACTGGATCCCGTGCGTGCTCATCCCGCGCAACTGGATCGGCTTCCCGTACTTGTTGCACAACTGCACGCCGCAGACCTTCAACTGCCCGTTGACCTCCGCGGGCCGCGTCCCGGTGGGCGGTTCCGAGGTACCACCGGAATCGACGTCCAGGCGGTCGAAGTTCGGACCACCGTTGGCGGTGGTCGACGTCGCCTTGATCTTGTTGACGCCCGCGACCAGTTGCACCGAGGCGGTCTTGGTCGTCCACGTCGTCCACGCGCCGGTCCCGCCGAACGCCAGCTCGTCCACGGCGAGCGCGCCGTTGACGGTGACGTCCACGGGCCGCACGGCCGCGGTCCCGTTCGCGTACCTGAAACCAAGAACAGCCGCACCGGCAGCGGGCGCGGTGACCGTGAACTCCACCGCGCTGCCAACGACGTTGTCGACGTTCACGAACCCGCTACCGGTGAACCCGGCGTGGTTCGACTCGATCAGACCGAGGGTGACCGCGGCACTCTCGGCCTGGTACTCGGTGACGGCGAGCGCGCCGACACCGTTCGCCACAGCAGGGGTGGCGGGTGCCGCCAGTACGGGTGCCGTCGGTATCGCCAGCGATGCGGCGATGGCCGCGACGCCGAGCCAACGGGGACGGATAGCCACAGGGAGCCTCCCAATCGGGTACGGGTCATCAGGTGGCGACAGCCTGATTGGTTAAGAAACTTTCCTATCAGTGTGCTGTGCATCTCACCACCACCCGCGGGCCCCCGTCAACGCCCAATTCGGACTTAGCGGTCGAACGCGCTAGCCAGGTCCGCGTCGACACTTCCCTTGTTCCACGCCGTGACCAGCTCGGACAGCAGGACCGGCCACGGCACCGCGGCCATCACCCGGCGGTGCACGAACAGCACGAGCCGCCCGGACCGGTCCGGGCCCGCGTCGAGCCACAACACCCGGAACAGCGCCGAATCAGCCTCGCGGGCCTCGACGGCGATCTCGGCCGCGGCGTGGTCGGCGAGCACCCGACCGACCAGGCCGAGGGTGGAGACCCGCCGCACCCCGCACGTGGCGCCGCGCTCGCGGAGCTCGGGGTGGCGGTCGAACACGTCGCGAACGGCGGCCGTCAGCCGTCGTTCCCCCAGTCCCGCACGGACCTGCACTGTCATGGACTCGAACACCGGGTCACCCTCGAACGGAGATTGAGTTAGGCAAGCCTAACTCACGACGCGGGGGCGTCCACGAAGTGGACCTCGTACCCGAGCGCGCCGAACATGCCGTCGAGCATCTTGCGGGTGTTCTCGTCCGCCTTGGCCTGGAGGCCGGACTCCTTGGCGGCGTCGGAGATCTTCTGCTCCGCGGCCACGTAGAACGGCTGCTGGTCGGAGGTCTGCACGACGCTGGTCAACCGGTCGAACAGCCCGCGCTCCTGGGCGAACACGTAGCTGCGCTCGTGGTTGATGTTCGGCTTGTCCAGCTGCGGCTTCGGCAGCGCGATGTCCACCGTCTTGCGCTCCTGCGACACCGTCATCGAGTTCTCCGCGAGACCGCCGAAGTCGACGAAGGCGTTGACCGTGCCCGCCGACACGAACAGGGTTCGCTGCCCCGCCAGCACGTCCGGCACGAACCGCACGTCCTTCTCGATGTCGATCACGACCTGGTAGTCGCCGGACGCGGCGTGGTACTGGCTCAGGTCCTTGATCGACCGCAGCAGCGCGGGCTGGCTGCGGTCGATCGTGTCCGTGCCGAACGGGTTGAGCTTGGGCAGCACGCCGACGAGCTGGAGCGCGGCGGCGGCCACCACTACCAGGCACACCGCCACGACACCGCGAAACGCCCACCGCGAGCCCGACCGCCAGGGAAGTCTCATACCGGTTCGGGTACCCGGTCACTCCCCCGTCCAGACGGGGCCAAACGGCGGTATCAGTAGTTGTCGCCGCCGAAGAAGATCTCCTCCAGCTGGTCCGCGGTGCCCGCCAGCAGCGACAGCGGCTCGACGAACTCGTGGATGTCCAGCGTTTCCAACGGGAGCGAGTGGCGCAGCACCACGTGCTCGCCCATGATCGCCGCGCCGGAGGCGATGGACGACTTCCCGACCTCCTCCAGGAGCGCCTTCAGGTCGCACCGCGCTGCCAGGCCGACGGGGGAGGCGATCTGCACCCACTCGTGCTTCTCGTCCAGCACCTCGCGCACCAGGATGACGACCTGCGTGCGCTCGTCCTCCTCGTCCAGGTGCTCGAAGTCGAACAGGATCCGGATCTCGTCGCTCTCCTCGGAGATCACGTCGTACTGGTCGCGGACGTACGCCGCGAGGTCTCCCCACGTTGCCATGGAGCCAGCTTAGGGCGGTTCGCCGCGGCGATGGCCCACAATCCGGCCACCAGGACGGCGATCACCTCCGTGAACACCAGGAGGCGTTCGACGTACCCGATCGGGAACACCCGCCACCACGCCGTGCCACCGGAGGCGTGCACCAGCACGGCGAACAGCAGCGGCGAGAACGCCACCACCGACAGGATCCCGAAGCCGAGCGTCCACCGCGCGTGGCCGCCCCACGTCGAGTCCCGCAACCAGGGGCGTGCCAAGGAGATGATCGCGATCGGCAGGCTGACGAACGCGAGCAGGCTGGCCGCGCGGTGGATGCTGCCGCTGGAGGACGTCGTCGGCATCGACCAGTCCTGCTTGGGGAACGCCACGACGAGCGCCAGGCCCAGCGACCACAGCGCCAGCGCGACGGCTCCGGTCGAGTGCCAGCGGGTGATGCCGCGGCGCACCAGCACCACCGCGATGACCAGTGACCCGGCCGCCAGCAGCGACACGGCGACCTCGAAGATCCACGCGTTGGCGCCGAGCCCGTACTGGCTGATGGTGCGGCGCAGCTCGGTCGGCCGTTCGAGGGCGTTGCGCAGGTCCAGGGACCCGATCATGGCGATGGTGGTCAGGACGGCGGTCAGGCCCGCCACGGCGACCACACGGGAGAGGGTGCTCGTTCTCGTCAGCTCTGCGGTCGTCACGACCGGCAAAACGCCCGGACCGGACACCGGGTTCCGCGATTCAGCAAACCATCAGGAACCCCTACCACCGGGACCTGGCCAGCCCG
>DATMCA010000577.1:0-10193 GCA_035559015.1 Umezawaea sp.
GACCATGTCTCCGTGCCTGCGGGTCTCGGACTAGTAGCTGTGACCGTTCTCGTCCCTGATAATGATACCCAGGCGCCTCGCTTCCGCGAGGACGGCGGGCGGAACGCCATTCCGCTGAACCGGGACTTCGAGAATCATGTCCCCGGACATCGGCAGGCCGATCGCGTCGTCACCGAGGTCCCGGCGGTTGCTCGGGGTGTCGGCGACAATCGTCCCGGGGCCATAGGTGTTGGCGAATTCGCGCAGATATCCGACCGCGGTGGTCTCCTGCACGTCGGCCAACTGGGTGTGCTTCCGGCTGACGATCTCCTCGTCCGGCACGTAGGAGTCGACGCGCGGGTATTGACCCTTGTCCGACCTCGGCTCGACGTGCACCTCGTTCGCGCCGCCCTGCTCCTCGTAGTAGGGCTCGCGCTGCCGGTTGAACTCGTTGCCCTCCTCGATCCGCTGCCGCAGCCACTCCGGCCTGCTCGACTCGCCGGTACCCGGTTGCCCGGTCGGGTTCGGCTGGTTCGGCTGACCGCCGCCCGCCTGGCCGGGGCGGCCCGCGTGCGCGGTGCTCTCCGTGTTCCGCTGGGCGGCGGAGATGCTCGACGGCGGGTCGGCGCCGCCACCGCCGCCCCTGGGACGGCGCCGTGGTCGTGGAGTCATGTCGGGCCTACTCGTTCAGCAGCAGGGAGAGGTTGGTGATGCTCTGGACCAGCGAGCTGGTGTAGTTGAGGATCCGCCCGGCCCACTTGACCACCGCGGCGACGATCTGCGACGCGATCAGCGGGATGGTCACCACCAGCAGCGCCTCGGCGGCCCACACGACCACCCTGGCCACCAGGTCGGCGATGAGGTCGCGGACGATCTCGCGGGTCATCTCGACCAGGCCGACGGCTCCCTGCGTCGCGGCGGCCAGGCCCGCCGAGATCGCGGACAGCCCGCCGATCGCGTCCACGTTGTTCGCCATCAGGGCGCGGTAGGCCTCGGCGGCGTCACCGGTCCACTCCGACAGGTCGTTGGCCAGGTGCCTGCCGAGGTCCTCGGACATGGACTTCAGCTCGTTCGCCATGTTCGTCCAGGTCTCGACGTGCGAGCGGACCAGGTCGGGCATGCCGGTCAGCTCGTCCAGCACCTCCCGCAGCGGCTCGAAGTACTCCATCGCCCAGCCCAGCCCGTTGGACAGCAGGGTGCTGAACGGGTCCACCGCGGCGGAACCCGCCTCCAACAGCAGACCTGCGCCCGCGAGCGCGCCGCTGACCCAGTCCTCGCTCTTGATCGCGACGACCAGGTCTTCGATGCCGTCGGCGAGGCTGGACCCGGTCCACGGGTCGCGGGTCGACTCCACCGGGGCGACGAGGGAACCCTCGGTCATGGCTGCTCCACCACCCCGATCCGCTTGAGCCGGTCGGCCTCGTCGTTGTCCAGGGTGTCGTAGGCGTCCGCGCTCAGGTCCAGCTCGCGGGAGACGATGTCGAGGCTCTCGGCGACGTAGGCGATCAGGTCGTCCTGCTTCCGGTGCCTGCCCTCCAGCACCCCGGAGATCCACCCGCACAGCAGCCCGTAAGCCTGGTCGTCCCCGGTGATGTGCGCGCTCGCCGCCTGCACGGCGTCGAAGCGCTGCCGGACCGCCTGCACGTTCTGCGCGTGCGTCCGCAACTGCTGGATGTCGACCTTGAACCCCATGCGTCACCGCCCGGTGTCGTAGATCGAGTCGTGGCCGTCCTCGTCGTCGACGCGGCTCGGTCGCGGTGGGGCGGTGCCCTCGACGAAGTCGCGCCGGAGGTGGCTGTCGACGCTCCGCGCGATCGCCTGCGCCGCGACGGACTCCGTGCCGACGGTCTCCGCGATGACCTCCTTGGACCGGTCGGCCAACATGGTCCTCGCCGTGCCGAGCGTCGTCATGATCGTCCGCGCGACGACGTCCGGGGTCACCCGGTTGATCCGGTCGGTCAGCCGCAGCCCGACCAGCGCGCCGGTCGAGTCGACCGATACCTCGGCGAGCCCGTTCGGGTCGCTCGCGGTCACCTCCAGGGCCTGGAGGCGTTGCCGCATGGCCTCGGTGTCCTGGGCCATCTTGTCGATCCGACCCTGCCACGCGGCCAGGTGCTCACGAGCCTCGTCCGGGCCGAGGATTCTCCCGTCCATGGATCGCAGAGTAGGTGACCGGTCGTGGCCAGGGGTGGGAACGGACAAGACATTCGGGACTTTCCCCCGGATGCCGGACCAGGGCTACGCCTTCGCGGAGCGTTGGGCTTCGAGGCGGCGGAGGGCGGCGGTGGCGGTGGCTCGGACACGGGGGTCGGGGTCGGTCAGCAGGGCCCGGACGTGGTCGGCGCCCGCCGGGTCGCCCAGACGACCGAAGGCCTCCGCGGCTCGGGCGCGGACCAGGGGGTCGGCGGCCCCGGTGTCGGTGCTCAACCGGTCTTCGGGCTGCCACTCCGGTTTGTGGCCCAGCAACCAGGTGTACGCCCGTCGGACCCGCGGGTCGTCGGAGCCGACCCGGTGTTGAGGGCCGTCGATGCGCGCGAGGCCGCGTCCGGCGGCGTGGCGGGTCGCCCTGTCCCGGGCCGTGCCGAACAGGTGCCACAGGGTGGGCAGCGCGCGCGGGTCGCCGAGGCGGGTGAGCGCCGCCGCGGCCGCGGCGGCGTGCGGACCGTCGCAGAGGAGGATCAGCCTCGGCACGGCGCGGTGGTCGTCGTGCCGGACGAGCACTCGCGCGGCACGATCCCGCACCAGGGGGTGCGGGTCGTCCCAGGCCGTGATCGCCGCGTCGACGACGTGGGTGCCGTCGATCCGGTGGAGGGCCCGCAGGGCGTGGTCGCGGACGTCGGGATCGGGGTGACCGAGGAGTTCGACCAGGACGGGTTCCGCCTCGGTCGAGCCGATCTTGTCCAGTTCTTCGAGCTGCGGCACGGGGAACCCGGCGGCCCGGGCGAGGTCGCACAACGGGACCACGGCCTCGACGGCGCGGACTGGAAATTCAGTAAACAGTGGAGGCAGCGGTTACCAGGGGGTTCGCTCTGGACGTGTCGTCGTGGATGCCGGGCGAAGCGGAACCGCACGTCCGCACCTTCATGGCGTGGCCCGCGCGGAGCGGGCCGTGGGGGAGTGATCTGGCTGCGGTGCGGCGGGACGTCGCCGGTATCGCGCGGGTGATCGCCGAGTTCGAACCGGTCGTGCTCCTGGCCGGACCGGACGACGCCGTCGCGGCCCGGCGGGCGTGCGGGGGCGCGGGGGCGCGGTCGAGGTGCTGCCCATCCCGGTCGACGACCTGTGGGTGCGGGACACCGGGCCGACGTTCGTGCGCACCATAGGTGGGCTCGCGGGGGTGGACAACAACTTCACCGGGTGGGGCGGCAAGCAGGCGTGCCCCGAGGACGGTCGGGTCGCGCGGCGAGTGCTCGAGCACTACGGCGTACCGCGGATCGTGGCACCGCTGGTCACCGAGGGCGGCAGCCTGCAGGTCGACGGCCGGGGCACGCTGATGGCCACCGAGAGCTCGATCGTCAACGACAACCGCAACCTCGCCCGGACCCGTGCCGAGGTGGAAGCCGACCTGAAGGCGGTCCTGGGTGTCACCAGGGTGATCTGGTTCCCCGGTGTGCGCGGCGCCGACATCACCGACGGGCACGTCGACGGCTACGTCCGGTTCGCCGGTCCCGGGACCGTGGTGCTCGGCAGGCCGGGGCCGTCGGCCACGCCGGACGAAACCGCGCTCTACCCGCGCACCAGGGAGATCTGCGTCGCCCACGGGTTCGACGTGGTCGACCTCGTCGCCCCGGACCACGCCGAACTCGGCCCGCGCGGGGCCGACTTCCTCGCGTCCTACATCAACTACTACCTGGTCGACGGCGCTGTCGTCGCGCCCGCGTTCGGCGACCCCGTCGCGGACCGGAACGCCGCCGACGTGCTGGCCGGGCTCCACCCCGGACGGACGGTCGTGCAGGTGCGGATCGACGTGCCGGCCGAGGGCGGGGGCGGGATCCACTGCGCGACCCAGCAGCAGCCCGTCGCATGAGGACCCGGTTGAGCCCCGCCGAACGGCGAGACCTCCTGCTGCGGGCGACCTGCCACGTCATCGCCCGCCGCGGCGTTCGCGGCCTGCGGGTGGACGAGGTCGCGGCGCGGGTCGAGGTGTCGACCACGTTGCTGTACCACTACTTCACCAGCCGGGCGGGGCTGCCGGCCGCGACGATGAGCTTCGTCCGCGACCGCGCCGACGGGTACACGACCGCGCCGCCGGGGCTGACCGGGAGGGAGCGAGTTCCAGGACACCGAGGAGGTCCGGGACAACTCCGCGGTGTGGAACGAGTTCCGCGCGTCGGCGGTGTTCGAACCCGACCTCCGCGCCATCGCGAGGACCGCGACGGAGCACTGGACCACCGCCGTCGCCGACAGCATCGCCCGCGGGGTGGCCGACGGCGGCATCCGCGCCGACGTCGACCCCCACCCGACCGCGGAACGGCTGACCGCCCTGGTCGAGGGTCTGAGCAACCGGTGGCTCACCGGCGCGCTCACCACGACCGCCGCCCACGCCCACGTCGACGCCGCACTGGCCGCCGAGTGCCCGCCGTGAACGGTCAGGGGCGGTTCTCGCGGATCTGGTAGATCCGGGCGCGGGTCAGGCCCGTCACCTTGCACAGCTCCACGACGGGGACGTTGCGGTCCAGTTCGGCGTGGATCAGCGCGTCGCGGTGCGCGTGGGCGTTCTGACGCGCGGTCCTCGCCACGGCCAGCGCGTCCAACTGCGCGGTCAGGTTCCGCTCGGCCTCAGCCAACGCGGTGACCGCCGTGAGCAGGTCGGGCGTCACGGTCGTGGCGTTGTCGCGGGGCATCGTTCCTCCGTGGGGTGTCGGGCACGTCTGTCTAGCATGTCGTACGGAGCTAGACATGTCTAGTTGTGACGATTATCTAGACGGGTGTGGTCGGCGGGCATCCGTCCCCTGATCGAGTGGGCAATCCGTGCACGGATGTCCCGGCCGAAGTCCGGGAAGTGGACAATAGATGGTCAGAACGGCGTCGAATTCTGGTCAGTTATCTTCCGGTCAACTATTCGATGACGGTCCCTGGCCTGGGTGTTCTAGGTTGATCGCGATGGTTGTCGACTTTGGTGTAACGGCCGCAGATCGCGTCGCGATCTGGACTGTATCTGACGGTTTGCCGTTGTGGTAAGCACTGGAATGGATTGGTTGGGCCGCATGGAATGTCGCGGGAACAACACGTTTGAACGGCTGCTGTTGACGGTGGCGCTCGGCGTCGGAATCGTTATTTCGCCGCCTGCCACATTCGCGGCGACCGCCCGGCAGGATCAACCCGCCACGCTGCCCGCCCTCCAGGTCGTCGTGCTCGTCGACCAGTCGGGCAGCCTCTCCGACGCGGACGTCGTCGCGGAGAAAGAAGCAGCTAGAACGATCGCCGCCAGCGTCCTGGCGCCAGGTTCGCTGGTGTCCGTGGTCGGGTTCGGGAGTTCCGAACGGCCGGGGCAGAGCGCGGTCGACGTCGTGTGCCAGCCGACGAAGCCGGATTCCGCGCAACAGCGCGACCTGCTCGCAAAATGCATCGGTGATGTGCGCAAGCGCAAGGACGACGAAGGCGACGGAACCGACCACGCCGCCGCGTTGCAACAGGCTCTCGCATTCATCGGGGGTGCCGAGCCCGAGAAGAAGGTCGTCTTCCTGCTCACCGACGGCAAGCTCGATGTCTCCGGTAGTCCGGCCTGGGGTGATACGCCGGAACGGCGAAATGGCGCGGCTGCGGCGAAAGTCCGGGAAGTGCTGGGTGAGCTGGACGCGGTCGGCGCCCAGGTGTGGCCGCTCGGATTCGGTGACGTGGACACCGATGCCCTCCGCGGTTTCGCGAAAGGCGTGAGCTGCACCCCCGTCGCACCCAATCCGCAGGAACGGGTCGTGCCCGGCGCGGCCGAGTTGAGGAACGCCGTCGTGGACGCCCTCAGTTCGGCGAGCTGCGTCAAGATCAACCCGCCGACGAGCGACGTCCTGCCCACTGGGGGTTCGGTGGAGCTGGTGGTCGACATCCCGGCCATCGCTAGCGACGCGTCCATCCTCGTCTTCAAGCGCGACGCGCGGGTGCAGGTCGAGTACCGGGCGCCGGGTGCGAAGGAGCCCGCGCCGAAGGCGGGCGGGTCGGACTTCGAGTTCGCCGGGCAGTCGACGGAGACGGAGTCGTTGCGCATCACCGATCCGGAGCCGGGGCGGTGGACCGTCCGACTGTCCTCCGCGGACGTCCCGACGCAGGAGGTGGCCGCGACCGTGGTCTACCAGGCCGCGGTCAAGGCGAACCTGACCGCCACCCCGCCGCAGCCCGCCGCGGGCGAGGAGGTCCTGGTCGACATGCAGGTGTGGGCCCGCGGCCGTGCCGTCGTCGACGCCGAGACCTTGAAGGGCTTGACGTTCACCACCGTCATGACCGGCGGTTCGGGTTTCCCGGAGCAGAAAGCCACGCTCGCCGACCCGGAGGGCGACGGCACGTTCTCCGCGCGGCTCAAGGTGCCCGACGACGCGACCGGCGACCTCACGTTCACCGGCCAGGTCACCGGCATCGGTGTCGGCGGGGACACCAGGGTCCTGTCCACGAAGGTGCTCAAGGACGCGGCCCGTGTCCAGGCGCAGATCCTCTTCGACAGCAACCGCGCGACCGTCGTGCCGGGCGGGTCGGTGTCCGGCACCGTGTCGGTCACGAACAACTCCGGCAGGCCTGCCCGGTTGAAGTTGACCATCGACGGCCCGTCGGCCGGGACGACGTTGACCGTCGACCCGGCGACCGTGGAAGCGGCACCCGGCAAGACCGAGGTCCGGTACGCGCTGCGGTTCGGCGAGAACACCGCGATCGGCTCCAACGGGGCCAAGCTGCGGCTCGTCGACGACGCGAACAACGTCGTGGCCGAACGCCTGCTGGCCGTGGACGTCGCGCCCGAGCCAGGGCTCCTGGAGAAGTACCTCTGGCTGTGGATTCCGCTCGGGGTGCTGCTGCTGGGCGTCGTGCTCTGGGCCCTGCTGAAGCTGCGCTCCCGCCGCGAATCCCGGAAGGTGAAGGGATTGCTGGCGCAGTTGTGGCAGGGGGGCTTCTCCGCTTCCGACCCACTGGCGCCGCGCGACCCGAACGCCAAGGTGTTCCGGTTCGTCGTGCAGGACGACTTCACCGGCTTGCAGCTCCAGCACGCCAGTGACGGCGATCCGAATGTCTACGAGGTCCGGCGCGTCCGCGGGGGAGTCAGCTTCACCGCGCCGGGGGAGCAGCCGGTGGTGCTGGGAATCGGGGAACGCCGGGACATCAGCAAGGACACAGCCGTCGCCTTCGTCGACGAGCTGGGCGCCGCCGGAGCCGCCGCAGGACCACCGGACGACCCGTTCGCGACGTCCACATCGGACCCTTTCGCGAACGCCGTGCCCGCGGCGGGCTCGTACAGCGACCCGTTCGCGCCGGGATCTTCCTACTCGGCAGCGGATCCGTTCGGCACCTCCGGAGGGACGAGGCACGCCGGCCCCGCCCCGGACCACGGCCATTCCGTCGACCCGAACAACCCGTTCGCGTGATGAGGGGGTGGGGCGATCATGCTCGGACTTCCCCGGCTCGGCGTTCCGGCCTGGTCGAGAACGACAGCGGACGCCGAGAGGACGAACGAGGAAGAACTCGGAGTCCTGCGCCGGCGCACGGCGTGGCTGGCCGTCTTGCCCGCGGTCGGGGTCGACGCCTCGATCGTCGGCGGAACCGGGGCATCAGGTCTTCTCTGGTTGCCCGTGTTCCTCCTGGCGTTCGCGGTCGTCCTCTGGGTGAACTTCCGGGCCGTCGCCCGAGGGCGCGCGAGAGGGCTCTTCGTGCCCCGGCCGCGAGTTCTGTTCTCCGTGGCGATGGCCGTGCTCGTCGCCTACTCGACTCCGTCCTGGATGTACGGCGAGGAGATCGACAAAGCGAGAGGAGCGAAGGCGGCGCAGGACTGGCATGCGAACTCCGACCGCCTCGGAGCGGAACTCGCCAAGGTGGAGGAGATCGCGAATCGCGACGTGGCACAGGTCGACAGCGATCAGTTCGTCCAGCACCTCACCGGTCGGCTCACCGAGTTGCGGACCAAGGCCGCTGCCGCCGAGGGGGACTCGAAGTGCGAGCAGAACGAGACCTGTGGTCTCGGTGAGGAGGTGGAGAAGCTCGAGGGCTGGCTCCGGTCCGTGCGCATCACGGTTCTGCAGCGCGTCCACCGGACGGCGAGGGAACGTGACAGCGCCAGGTCCGCACTGCCGAGGATCCGGACGGAAATCGAAGCGCTCGGCCCCGACGCTCCCGCGGTGGTCGACCGGATCTCCGGGTTGATGTCCTTCGGTCAGAAGGAAAAGGCCTCCGCGGCCCTCGCGACCATCGTCGCCTTCGCGCTCTGCCTCCTGGCGGACTTGACCGCCTTCTTCCTCGTGGTGAAGGGGGCCCGCTGGAGAAAGGGCAAGAAGAGCGACTACGTGGGCAAGTTCGCGGACACGACGGCCACCCAGGACAAGGGACATGTGCTGAACGCCAGGCCCGGCTACGCCTACAACCAGCGACGGGACGAGGAGTGATCCATGACGCTTCGCGAGTCGGAACGGGCCATCGGCGAGGTGGCCGATCGAATTCAGACGAAGTGGCTGAACGTCAACGACCAGCGGGTGAGAGCGGCTTGCGGTGACGTGGACCTGGTCGCCACCTTCGTGCTGGGCAGCATCGCCCTCTCCGACCTCGACCGGCCGATCAGCGATGCCGTGCGGACCGACGAGAGGTACGTCGCGGCTTTCGAGAGGATCCGCGCGACGGTCACCGGGTTCGACAGCTGCCTGGTCGCGCTGGGCAAGAGCCAGCACCGGGAACGCCTGACGGTCAAGCTGGCCCGGCTTTCGGACAGCCTTCGACAGGACCTGGCCGCGGCCGTCGACGTGTTCGTGACCATCGTCGTCGAACGAGCAGGCGACGATCCGATCCACGAGAAGGCGCGGGAGAGCGCCATGGACACCGCCCGGAAGGTGCGCACCGAGTTGGGCGCGCGAACGTTCGGGATCGAGGGCGAGCAGGAGCTGACGGCTTCGCAGGAGGCCGCCGGCGCCGCCGCGGCCGAGAAGCTCGGCACGTACTACGAGGAGTACGCCAAGCGTGAGAGCAAACGGGCGGACCGGCTGCGGTGGGCCGTGGCACTTCTCCTCGTGCTCATCACGGGGATGGCTTTCGTGATCAACTTCCGGGTGGGCGGACTGTCGCTCGGCGCCGAGTTGCTCAGGTTGTCGGTGACGATTCCCATGGCCGCCCTCGCCACCTACCTCGCGCGCGAATCGACCAGACACCGGTCTTCCGCGAAGTGGGCGGGTGAGCTCTCGATCGAGATGCGTTCGCTTCCCGACTACGTGAAGTCCTTGGGCGAGAGCGGTATCGAGTTGCGCCGCGCGTTCGGCATGAGGGTTTTCGGTACTGCCGCGGACAAGAGCGATTCGACCGGCGAGGACCCGTGGACACCCCTGCCGGAACAGATTTTGGAACTCCTGAAACGAATTTGGGAATTGATCGACCGTCGGGAAAGCCTGCGATCGTGAGGACGATGCCGTTATGAGGATCTACCAGCCGATGATGTTCGTCGGGCTCGGCGGGACCGGGTGCAAGGTTGGTGCCGAGTTGGAGAAGCGGTTGCGGGAGGAGTTGTGCGGGCCCGACGGGACGCGGTTGTTGGGGGACGTGCAGAACCCGAACTTCCTGCCGTACCAGCTCCCGTCGTGCCTCCAGTTCGTGTACGCCGACCTCAGCTCGAACGAGCTGCAACGGGTTCGGCGGGAGGTCGTGCCCGGTCGGGAGCACGAGCAGGCGGCGCAGAAGACGATGCACCAGATCGCCGACCTGGTGCCCGCTCGGCTGTCGAACTCGGCCGAGGTGGCGCAGAGCCTGCGCATCAACACCGACGAGGAGACCGTCCACTGGTTGCCCTCCAAGGAGAGCGACCCGCGGATCGGTCCGCTGGTGCGCGGTGCGGGCCAGTTGCCGACGGTGGGGCGCGGGGTGCTGTTCGAGACGATCCGGCGCAACCCGGACACCGCGCTGCTCGGGATCAAGAGCGCGCTGGCGGACATCAACGAGTCCGCCGGTGACCTGTACGTCGTGAGCGGCAAGCGCACGCAGCGGGTCGACACGGTGATCGTGTTCGTGGTGTTCTCGGTGGCCGGTGGCACCGGCAGCGGGATCTT
>DATMCA010000578.1:0-8656 GCA_035559015.1 Umezawaea sp.
CTTGGCCGAGTACCGCTCCCGGTTCCCGGACGAGCCCGCGGGTCGGATGCTCGCCAGGATCACCACCGACGCGTTCACCGCGGGAAGCCGCCGACTGGCGGCCTCCCACCTCGCGAAGTCCTCGGGCAGCACGTACTCCTACGAGTTCCGGTGGCCCTCCCCGGCGTACGAAGGACGCCTGGGCGCTTGTCACTGCGTGGAACTGCCCTTCGTCTTCGACCTCGTGGCACTGCCGGAGCTGTGCGCAGACCACGGGCTGCTCGGCCCGTCCGAGCCCGCGTTCGCCCTGGCCCGCCAAGTCCACGGAACCTGGGTGCGGTTCGTCGAGCGCGGCGACCCCGGTTGGGACCACGGCACGCGCCACGGGTTCGGAGAGGTCTAGCCGCCGTGGGTGACCACACCAGTGGTAGGCGCGCCGACCCGCCGCTGCGCATACTCGACGGCATGAACGGCAAAGCGCCCCTCGGTGAGTTCCTCGCCACGCGTCGTGCCCTGCTCCAGCCGCAGGACGTCGGCCTGGCGGTCTACGACCGGCGACGCGTGCCGGGCTTGCGGAGGGACGAGGTCGCGCTGCTGGCCGGGGTGAGCATCTCCTACTACATCCGCCTGGAACAGGGGAACTCCCTCAACGCGTCGGCGCAGGTGCTGGACGCACTGGCCAAGGCGCTCCTGCTGAACGACGAGGAACGCGCGCACCTGCACCGCCTGTCCGAAGGCGGTGCCGTGCGGGGCCGGGCGCGCAAGCAGCCGCCGGAACGGGTCTCGGACTCGACCAGGCAGCTGCTCGCCGCTGTCGGCGACGCCCCCGCGGTGGTGCTCGGCCGTCGATCCGACGTGCTCGCCTGGAACCGCACCGGACACGCCCTCTTCGCGGGCCATCTCGATCCGAGCAGTCCGGATCGACCTGCCGACCGGCCGAACACGGCACGACTCGTGTTCCTCGACGCCCACACCCGTGAGCTGTACGAGGACTGGCCCCAGAAGGCTCGCGACGCGGTCGGCAAGCTCCGTCTCGCCGTCGGCCGCTACCCGGACGACTCGCGGTTGGCCGAGCTGATCGGCGAGTTGACGGTCCGCAGCCCGGAGTTCTCGACCATGTGGTCGCAGCACAAGGTCAGGGACTGGGACTTGGCCGACTACTCGATGCGCCACCCCGTCGTGGGGTCGCTGACCGTAACCCAGCACAGCCTCCAGATCCCCCGAACGGACGCGACCCGCATGGTCGTCGTCACGGCGGAGCCGGGATCGCCCTCCGAAGCCGCACTGCGGCTGCTCGCTCAGATCACCGTGCCGCACGCGGCGGAACGACATCGGATCCACGTCACCGGTGCTGATGTCCGCGCTTGAGGGAGGCACGACGGCCAGGCCGGAGCGTTGGTCGTCGTAGCCGGGGACGTGGTTGGCCACGTGGCGCGTCGCGATGCCGCAACCCCGCGCTGTGGGGCATGCACGATCCTGGTGGAATCACCTGATCCGCAGGTCCGAGTCGAGGGCGTCGAGCTGTTGCCGCACCCGCCGCGCGTCGACGTCGCGTCCCTGCCGCTGGTACAGCTCAAGCGCCTCTTGCCAGGCGGCGCGCGCCTGGTCTACTTGGCCGAGGGCGACGTGCGGATGGCCGAGGTGGTCGAGGGTGTCGGCGGCCGAGGTCGTGTTGCCTATGGTGCGGCGCAGGGCAAGGGCCCGCCGGTAGTGGTCGACGGCCTGCCGGTGGTCACCGGTGTGGTGATCGATGTAGCCCAGGCTGTCCAGGACGTCGGCCTCGCCGTTGGGGCTGTCGTGCTCCCGGTACAGGGCCAGAGCCGCCTGGCAGCGGGTGCGGGCGGTGTCGTAGTCGCCCAGGCGGGCGGCGCACCAGCCCACCTGGTTGAGCGCCAGGGCTTCCCACACCGGTTGGTCGAAGGTGCTGTAGAGCGCGAGCGTCCGTTCGGCGTGCGCCAAGGCCTGTCGCTCGTCACCATCGGCGTGCCGGTGCGATGGTTTTCGGCGAGCGCGGCGTGCCGGGTGTGGCAGTCTGCGCGATGTGCGTGTGGCCGTTGTAGCAGGAGCCGATCCCGGTCACGTCTTCCCGGCCATCGCGTTGTGCGCGAGGTTCGCCGAGGCGGGTGACGTTCCGACCTTGTTCACCGCCGACCGGTGGGTGGGCGTCGCGGCGGACGCGGGCATCGCGATGGTCAACGTGACCGGTATGACGCCTGTTCACGAGGTGGACCTCGGTCGTGCGCTGCACGAACGGGCCGCTGTGCAGGCGTTGGCGCTGGTACCGAAGTTGGCTGCCGTGGCGCCGGATCTGGTGGTGTGCGACGTCCTCGCGCAAGGTGGGGCCATGGCGGCGGACCTGCTCGGACTGCCGTGGGCGCAGTTGTCGCCGCATCCGCTGTACGAGCCGTCCAGGGGGTTGCCGCCACTGGGCAGCGGGCTCGCCGTCGGGGTCGGTGCGGCGGGCAGGCTGCGGGACGTGGTGTTGCGGGCTGCCGCGGCGAGATCGATCCGCCTCGGGCATCGGCAGCGGGCTCGTGCGCGGCTGGGCATCGGGCTGGACGCGAGTGGCCCCGGGCCTGTGGCGCGGTTGATCGCGACGCTGCCCGCGCTGGAGGTGCCGCGCCCTGATTGGCCGGACGACGCGCACGTCGTCGGACCGCTGCTGTGGGAACCGGCCCGGCAGGCCTTGCCCCTACCTCCGGGTGGGGCTCCGCTGGTGATGATCGCCCCGTCGACGGCGGTGTCGGGCGCGACCGGCATGGCCGAGTTGGCGCTGACCGCGTTGCGGGGCACGGGGTTGCGGGCGGTGGTGTCGACCTTCGGGCCCGCGCCGGATGGGCTGCCGTCGTGGGCACGGGCGGGGTTGGGCAGGCAGGACGAGATGCTCCGCGAGGCGTCGGTCGTGGTGTGCGGGGCTGGGCACGGCCTGCTTGCCAAGGCGTTGCTGGCCGGGGTGCCGGTGGTGATGGTGCCGGGCGGCGGCGACCAGTGGGAGATGGCGAACCGGGTGGCCCGCCAGGGCAGCGGGGTGGTCGTGCGTCCGTCCACTTCGGACGCTTTGCGTGCGGCGGTGACGCGCGTGCTGGGCGATCCGCGTTTCGCGGCGGCGGCCGCGACCGCCGCGGCGACCGCCCGCGATGTCCACGATCCGGTCCAGGTGTGCCGCACCGCACTCGTTGACTGACGTTCGTGGTGCGGGGATCGGCATCGCCTGCTGACCGGGTTGCGCGCGGACGACGTGAAGAGACTGGATTTCATGGTCACCACCGCGCGCGGTGGTCGGGCCGCCCGGATCAGTCCTCGGTGAACGAGTGGTCGAGGAGCCAGTCCATGCTGCGCTGGATGTGCCTGTCGAGCAGCGCCCGTGACTCCGCGCTCTTCCGCCCGGTCGCGAGGGTCATGAGTTCGTGGTCCTCCGCGAGGGCTCCTTCGGACATGTCGACGTCCGGAATGCCAGCCAGCCGCTGGTAGAACTCGGTGCTGCTCAACAGTGTTCGCAGGTAGTCGAGCAGTCGCGGGCTCCCGCACGCCCCGCTGAGGGCGTCGTGGAAGTCGGCGTGCGCCCGCACCCAGTCCTCGGTCAGGTTGCCGTCGTCGTGCAGCTGTCTCGTGTGCTCCAGCACGTGGTGGGCCGAGACCACCCGCGCCTCCCACTGGAGATCGCCGAGGCGGATGGACTTCTCCAGGGCGAGCCCGCCCAGCAGCTTCAGCAGTTCGGAGATCTCCAGCAGGTCGGCGCGGGAAACCTCGACCACTCGGAATCCGCGGTTCGGGGCCAGTACCGCCAGTCGCTGTTCGACGAGCTTGGTCAGCGCCTCGCGCAGGACGGACATGCTGACCCGGTACTTCTCTGCGAGAGCTTGCAGGCGCAGTGGGCTTCCGGGCGGCAACGCGCCGCTGAGGATGTCCCTGCGCAAGCAGTTGTGGATCAACTGCGTTCGGCTCGTCGTCGATTCGGTCGCGGCCATCTCACCTCTCTCGGTCGTCTGCGGCGCCAGGCTACGACACTTTCGACAATCGTCGTTCCACCGCCCATGCGCCGAGGATTAGTCACTCAACTGCTGATTTTCGATAATCTCTTGACATGTCGATAACCGGAGGGCTGTGATGGCTGTGCACCCACGAGGAGGGGGAGGACATGTCCAACGGCGCACCTGCCACGGAGTTGGTGGCGGACGTCCTTGTCATCGGTTACGGCCCGGTCGGGATGACCACCGCGGCCTTGCTCGCGCAGCGGGGCCTCGACGTCATCGCGATCGAGAAGCACCCGAGGCTGTACAACCTGCCGCGGGCCGGTCACCTGGACGGGGAGACGATGCGAACGTTCCAGGGCCTGGGCGTCGGCGAGCAGGTGGAGATCATCGCCCGCCCGGTCGGGGACTTCGCGCTCGTCGACGCGCGGCGAAAACCGCTGCTGAGCCTGTACATCGGCGAGGACGGTCACGGCTGGAAGCCCGACTACATCTGCTACCCGCCCGACATCGAGACGATCGTCGACGAGGCCGCGAGGGGGTTCGGCGTTCGCGTCCTGATGGGGGTCGAGGCGACGGACATCGCCCAGGACTCGGACGGCGTGACCGTGTCAGCCCGGTACCGCGAGGAGCCGACTGCGGAGCCGGTGGCGATCCGCGCGCGGTACGTGCTCGGCACCGACGGTGCCAACAGTTTCGTGCGCGACACGCTCGGGATCGAACTCGACGAACTCGGTGAGTTCCCGTACCCCGACCTGGTCATCGACGTCGAGCACGTCGACCCCGACCGGGATCTGGAGTCGCTGCCCGAGGTGTACCAGGTGCTCGACCCCGCGCGGCCGGTGCTCGGCGGCCGCTGGAACGGACCTCGCTGGTCGCGCTGGGACTACGCCACGCTGGCCGGCGAGAACCGCGAGGACCTGGAGAGCGAGGAATTCGCCTGGAGCCTGCTCGCCACCTGGGGCGTCACCCCGGCCGACGCCACCATCATCCGGCACGCCGTGTACGAGTTCCGCAGCACGGTCGCGAAGGAGTGGCGGCGCGGTCGCGTGCTCCTGCTCGGCGACGCGGCGCACACCCAGCCCCCGTTCCTGGGCCAGGGCATGCTCTCCGGCTTCCGGGACGCGGTGAACCTGAGCTGGAAGCTCGCCGCCGTGCTGCGGGACCAGGCCGACGCGGCCCTGCTCGACACGTACCAGAGCGAACGGGAGCCGCACGTCCTCGACCTCACCCGGCGTTCGATCGCGACGGGGCAGATGGTCACGATCACCGATCCGGCCGAGGCCGCCGCCCGTGACGCCGCGATCCGGGCGGGTGAGCTGCCACCACCCCCGATCTTCCCCCGGCTCGGGGAAGGCATCGTGGTGTCGTCGGAGTGGTCGAGCGCCATCGAGGCCATCGGTGGTGACGGCCGACCGGGGCTGCAAGCGCGAGTGGTCAAGTCCGGCGTGGTCAAGCGGCTGGACGACGCCGTCGAACCGGGGTGGCGGATCGTCAGCAGGCACCGGGTGGACCGCACGATCTTCACCCCGGAGCAGCGCCGTTTCCTCGACCGGCTCGGCATGCGGTTCGCGCACATCACCCCCAGCGCCGCGGAGGGCGCCCTCGTAGACCTCGACCTCGACTACGACCGGTGGTTCCGGGCCCGTGCGCGCAAGGCGTACATCGAGCGGCCCGACCACTACGTCTACGGCACCGCGGAGAAGATCGAGGACCTGCCCGCGCTGGTCGACGAACTCGCCGCCACCCTCGCCGCGGCCGGGTGGCGGACCGGCACGACCACTTCCCAGGAGCGACGATGAACCTCGGAGACAGCGCTGTCCCGCGGCAGTGGACCACCGGGCGGACGGTGGTGCTGGGCAACGCCCACGTGATCAGCATGGACGGCCGGATCGGTGATTTCGTCGGGGACGTCGTCATCGACGGCGACACCATCCGCGACCTCGGCCCCGGCGCGGGCACCGACCGGCCAGACGACGCGCTGGTGATCGACGCCGGTGGCGCGATCGTGATCCCGGGGTTGATCGACGGACACGTGCACGCCTGGGAGGGCGCGCTGCGCGGGGTCTCGCCCGACAGCGACTTCATGACCTACATGACCCTCACCCACTCGACCCTCGCCCCGTTGATGACGCCGGAGGACATGGCGATCGGGCAGGCCCTCACCGCCGCGCGGGCACTCGACCAGGGTGTGACCACCGTCGTCGACAACAACCACAACACCCGCTCCGCGGAGCACGCGCACGCGGCGGTCGAGGTGTTGCGCGACATGGGCATCCGCACCGTTTTCGCCGCCGGCGTCGGCATGGGTCACCCGGACGACCACGTTCTCCCGCTGCTGCCCGAACTGCGCGCCGCGTACGACGACGACATGACCAGGATCAGGCTGATGCAGGCCTTCCCCACCCTGGAGGGCTGGAGGTTCGCGGTCGAACACGGTCTGGGCGTGGTCGCGGAGTTCGGCGCCTGGCTGGAGGACCTCGACGGCTACGTCGGGAGCGACCTCCTCGGACCGGCGTTCACGCTCGACCACTGCGCCGGTCTCTCCGCGGAACAGTGGTCCCGCATCGCCGACTCGGGCGCGGCCGTTGCACTCGCCCCGCGATCGGACCCCCACTACGGACTCGGTGTCGCCGCTCCCGTGCTCGCCGCCGAGAAGGCGGGCGTGCAGGTCGCGTTGAGCAGTGACAACGAGTTCGAGTACGGCTCCCACCTGTTCGAGGAGATGCGTCAGCTGATGAGCGCGCAACGCGGTGCGTCGTTCGCGGCGACCCAGGCGGGTGAGCAGGACGTCCCACGCCCCTGGGGGGTGCGTGACGCGCTGCGCGCCGCCACGGTCGGGGGAGCGCTGGCAGCCGGTCTCGCGGGCCGCGTCGGCGTTTTGCGGCCGGGCGCGAAGGCGGACCTGGTGGTCCTGAGCACCGATCGCTTGCGTCCCATCACGTCCGAGCTGGGTGCGGCGGTGAGTTACGCGACGGTTCGGGACGTGGACTCCGTGGTGGTCGACGGTCGGCTGCGCAAGTGGGCGGGAGAGCTGGTGGACGTCGACTGGCCGGAACTCGTGCGCCTGGGCGAGAACAGCCGCGACCGCCTCCTGTCGAAGGTGGGCAGCTCGGCCGCCGCTCTCCGGTTCACGGGCCAACTCGTCCTGGAGCCGGTCGGTGGAGCGGTGCCCCGTAGCGGCCGAGAGGGCGTCACAGGGTCTCTTTGACAGGTGGGTCGTCGTTCGGCGAGTTGGTCTCGTGGACGTTGAGGTCGCCTTGGACCGTGCCGATCTGGATCACCGTGCCACGGAACTCGCCCGAGGCGGTGTTCCGCACGGAGGAGTGGAGGTGCGAGGGGCGGGATCGGGCGTTGAGCTTGTCCTCCAGCGTTCGGGCCGCGATGCGTGCCAGCCTGACGGAGAAGCTCACGAAGAAGGTGGCCAGGCCCAGGAGGAAGGCTGCGACTGCTCCATAGAGCAGGAGCCCGACCAGATTCTGGGCAGGTTCGGCTAACCGTTCAAGAGGTAAAACAATGTGTCATGCCGATCCAGTCTGGTCTCATCCCACCTCCGATGCCCTGTGCGTCCTGCCTGTCCTGTCTCATCATGATGGCACAATCCGGCCGCCTGCGGGCTGCTCGACGGGAACGCGCGCCGACATCGGCGGTGGCCGATCCCGTGAGAGCACTGGGTTTGAGAGTGCTTTCGTGTCGACGTGGGCACGCCCGGTGCGGCGGATGTCCTGTCCCGCGGGCAGAACATGGGTAAGGACAGGCAAACCGGGCGGCCTGGGCTTCTCTTCACCGCGCGCGGTGTGATGGGGTCGGGGCACATCCCTGGTACAGGGCGAACCTGGGGATCGGGATCCATGGGATGACCGGTCCCGCGCGGAGGGCGCGATGGACGTGTGGTCCGATGGGGAGGCGGGTGACCCGGGGCGCGCCTCCACTCCGGAGCGGTTCGCGGGCGACCTGTTCCTCCAGCTCGCCCGACGCGGGTGGCTGGTCCTGGATCCCGACCAGGCGCGGGGTGTGATCGGCGAGCTGGAGCGGACCCTGGACGAGGTGCGGTCACGGCTGCGCAGGCTGGAGTTGTCGCGCAAGCTGCGCGACGCGTCCGGGGACCAGGTCGCGCCCGACGTGGACCGGCTCGTGGTCGACTCGGTGTTCGCCGGGCAGCTCAACGCCGAGAGCTGGGAACGGGCGCTGGTCGAGCTGCCCAAGTACATCGAGGCCCTGCGGATCGCGGGACGCAACTCCGGGCGTCCGCGATGACTTCCCCGAGACCGGACGCGCCGGAGCCGGCGGTGCCCGGACCGTCCGCCACCGAGTCCGACCTCGGCCGGCTCGACCTGTGCGTCGAACTGGCGGCCGCGGGCGCCGAGCTGCACCACCACCTGCTCTGCGGCGACCGCGAGACGGCCGAGCTGCTCGGCGCCTGGATCGACGCGCTGCTGGACGAGTGGAACCGCCGCCGCGACTGACCGGCCCTTCGGGCGGTTCCGGCGGTGGGAAAGGGAATCCGTCACCGCGCCGCACGACGGGTGATCTTGGCGACGGCGCGAGGGAGCACGAGGGATGGGCGCTCAGGTTGCTACCCGTGTGGCGACCGCGCGCGGCGGGATGGGCGGGAAGCTGTGGACCACCGAGGCCCTGCGCGACGCTGTGATGAGGCAGCGCGGAGAGGACTTCGACCTGGCGCGGGGTGGAGGCGGCCGGTGCAG
>DATMCA010000579.1:0-7218 GCA_035559015.1 Umezawaea sp.
AAGTCCGTCGGCGACCACGAGAATTCTTTGATCCTTCAAGGTGTTTAAGATATCGGCCATAATCCTGCTTTTCCCACTGCCTGGCGTACTCCAGAAGATGCCGTGCTCAGCCATGACCGCCTCCGCTCGGGTGGAGTCGAAGATGGAGGCGCAAACCCTTCGTCGTCTCTTCGTGTCGAACTTCGAGGTGGGCTTCCGTCTGCTTGGCAGCGTGGCAGGCGTCGATGATTGCCTTGCCGTGGAGCTTCGCAATCGTCGTACGGGTTCTGGCTTCCAGTAATGACTTCACGAAGCCAGCGGGGCGAGCACGGCCCAAGGCGGTGATCGCTGCTGCGACGGTCGCCGTCGCGTCAGGATCTAGAGGCACTCGTACTCCTAGCTCTTGAAGGAGGATATGCTGTCACCTACTAGGTGCTTGGAACGGCTAAGTTTCTTTAGTGACACGCCGGAATTTCTTGAAGAGCTTCGCGATGTCATCGCGCAGCGTCACCGTGACGAAAGGTCGGGGACTGTTGATGGCCAGGAGCGTCTGCAGTCCAGGCGTATCCAGACGATGACGACGCTGACGCCGCCGATGCTCAGGCAAGTTTCCTTGGTCGTCCCTTCGGTCGAACTTCCACCCCGGCCGCCACCAAGTAGGTCCGCACTGTGCCGTCGTTCACCCCGTACTTCCTCGCGATCCTCATCGAAGACCACCCAGCTCGGTACAGTTCCGCTGCATCCGTAACCTGCTCGTCCGACAAGGCTCGTGGCTGTGTCTCGATCCCGCAGGCACGAAGGTGCCTCCCGACAGTTGCCCGATGCTGGCCGAATTCAGCCGTCAGCTCACCAACCTTCACGCCTTCGCCGTACCGCGCCACGAGCACGTCGACTTCGTCTGGTCGCAGCTGCCGCGCCGTCCGTAGCGGTGAGGTGAGCCTGTCCTCGGCCGCTACGGACGGCAGTGCGTTCGGCCACGTCTTGGCCATTGTCAGCAAGCGCTTCACAGGGGCGGAAGGGTTTGAAAGGGCCTCAACGACCCCCACGGTTTCCTGGGTGAGTTGTGTTCGCGGAATGCGCGAACCCGCTCGCCCCGTCGTGTTCTCCTGGGGTGCAACCCCCAGACCCCGCCCGGCGGGCTCCGCTCCCGGACCCCCTGCCGTGGCCGCCTTGAGTGGTCGCGCTGGGTGAGTGGGTATTCGTCTTGTGGTGTTCCTGTGGGTGGAATCCGGGGATGCCGCGCCTGCTCGGTATTTGTGTTTGTTGTGCGGTCAACGCATTTTCGCGGGTTGGCTGAGATTTGCCAGGGTGCCTTCTGATGGGTGTACCACCTTGGGGTGAAATGCCTGTTCGTTCACCGCGTTGCGGACTTGGCCTCATCGGCCGCTGCTACGTTCTGGCTGTTGCGGGGAAATGAAGCTGTCGGGGTGTTTCATGGGTGGGCGATTAATCCGCAGTATTGCGGGTTGTTGTGGAGTCGGTGTGGTCGACTCCTCGGTCTTGTAGGTCGTGTCCGGTGCCGCGATCTCGACGTCGGCCTCGTCCGTCCAGGCCGTCTCGACCACCCGCGACGCATATGTCGCGGGTCGCGACATGTACTTCAACGGGGCTTCCGCCCACGAAGCGGAGCACTCGCCCTACGACCGGAACCGACCGGTCTTCGTGCAGTACCTCAACCCGGAGATACTCAGCTACTACGGCTATCCGGTGCGACCCGACACAGCTCAGCTCTCCATCGACAACGCGCTGCACGCGACCCGCCTCGCCGTGCTCGCGACGGACGCGAACCTCGTGATCCCGGCGTCCTACCTGTTCGAGGTTCCCGGCATCGCGACCGTCCTGTCCCGGCTGGGCGGTCTCGTTTCCCTGGACCAGGTGTCCTACTGCTCGCCGGTGCGGGACATCGCCTGGTACGGCGAGCGCAAGGTCGCCGAGTACCGCGGTGACCCGCGCAACCCCTACACGGCGGACGCCGTCCCGGCCATCGCGAAGGACCTGGGCTGGTGCCCGCGGAGGTCCATCTCCACAGCCCGCGACATCGGCTCGCAGTGGAACGACGCACTCGGCGACAGGGGTGAGCTGGGCGACATCCGCGACAGCCTGAGCGCGCACTGGCCGGTCGGCGTCGGAGAGCCGGAACGCGAACTCCGCGCGGTTCCGGATCGTCTGGCCGGGCAGGCGTTCATCGGCCGGTTCGTGCGGGGGGTGATCCCGGTCGAGGTGAGGCCGGACGAGCTGTGCCGCATCGACCTCTTCCTGTCGAAGGTCTACCTGCTGAGCTACCTGGACGACCTCGACGCCATGATCCTGCACAACTTCCACTTCGGTGACCTGTCGTGCGGCTTGAGGTCCGGAGGCGGCCGGGTTCGTGGTCGTGTCGTCTCGGCGAGATCGCTCGACCGAGTGCTCGGATGGCTCGGGCTGAAGTGCTTCGTGCACCACCTCGCCTCGTGGTCGGACCTCGTCCGCCTCAGGTCCAGTGCCGAATTCGGCACGCTCGCGACCGCCAGTCAGGATTCCGGCGGGGTGGAGAGGTTGAGGCGCGCCGTGGTGCGTTCCCGCCGATTCATGGCAGGTGAGCCGGAGGTCCGCTCGGTGGAACAAGCCGAATTCGTCGTCGGCCTCGTCGCCGGCTCACTCCACGATGTCTGACCACCTTTCGATTGGGAGAAAAATGATCGCCTCCGTCTACTGCTCCGGTTCCATCGTGAAGGGTGTCAACGATGACAAGAAGCTTTGTTGGGGTGACATCGAGAAGAAGCAGGTCGAGGAGGGGGCCAATCCGTTCGAGGTGGTCTTCCTGAACCCGGACGACCCGATCACCGACCCAGGGAACGTGCTCGGGCAGTTCGGGCGGGACATGTACCAGGTGAGCGTGGCCTCGGTGGTGATCGTCGACGCGCGGGAACGCCGAGGGCTGGGCATCGGCGTCGAGATGGCGGCCGCGGCGTCCCTGGGGACGCCGGTCGTCGTGGTGGCACCTCGGAACTCCAAGTACCGCAGCGACACGTTGGAGTACAGGGGCGTAACGATCAACGACTACGTGCACCCCCACGTCGCGTCGCTCGCCGTGGAGGTCGTGGACGACTTCACGGAGGCGGGAGTCGTGCTCAGACGGTTGCCGCGCAAGTCCACCGTCCCGTCCGCCGACGTGGCGTGGCTCCGCGACTCGATCGGCGAGTACGTGGACAACGTGCTCGCCCACGACCCGCCGATGCTCGAAGCACTGCACAGGCTCGGGATCGACTCCCGCGGTTCGGTCGGCTGTCGATGATGGTGGAGGGGGCATGATTCGTGATCTCGGTCGGAGCAGGGCGCGGGACGTCGAGGACTCCAGCGGCGTGCGCGGCCTGCACATAGTCGAGAACGTCGAGTTGGAGCGGATGCTCTTCGACCGCAACCTGGTGGGCCTGCCGTACCGCCGGGCGTGCTTCGAGGCCAGCAGGCTGTTCCTGGCGCACCTGCGGGACGAGTTCGCCCGGTTCGGCGCCGCGGAGCTCGTCATCCTGAGCAAGGGCATCGCCTACCAGCTCGCCGCGGCGGCGGAGACGCTCGACATCAACCTGCCCGCGAACCTCGTCGCCACTAGCCGGGTGAACGTCCTGTCGGACGACGCGAAGGTCGACATCTCCTACTCGAGGTTCGACGCCGGGGGATCGACCCTCGTCATCGGGGACACGGTGGCCTCCGGCGCCACGGTCGTCACCGCGGTCGAGGCGTACCGGAAGGTCCACGACCTGGAGAGGGTGTTCCTGCTCTCCTACGCGGGCAGCACGACCGGCGCTCACCGCGTCGCCGAGTACTGCGATTCGTCGGGTGTCGACTGCACGATCCTCTACGGGCTGGCGTCCTTCGGGCTCGGCGTCAACGGGTTCGACCTCTCCTTCAACCACGAGGAGACGATCACGAGGTCGGAATATCGGTCGAGGGCGATGGAGCTGTATTCGGGAAAGCAGGTGTCGGCCGTCGGGTGGGATTTCGGATCGCAGTTCATGGCGCCGGAGAAGTACCGGGAACTGTGCTCGGTCGAGGCACGGGTCCACGGTTTGTCCGGCGGTGAGGAGTTCGCCCTCGCGAAACGCCCGGTGAACCTCGAATCCCTGTCCCGCGAATCAGCCGCTTTCGTGGACCGCCTGGACATTCCGCAGGACTGATCGTGGTGCGAATTCCGTGAGGACTCGCAGGACGCCGGCCACCACGTCGTCGACGGGACCGCTCGCGTCGACGTCGACGTAGTGCCACGACTTCGTGAACACCTCGGCTATTCCGGGGGCGGTTTCCCGGTACGTCGCCAACCGGGCGAGGGTGTTGTCCGGTGTGTCGTCCGTGCGTCTGCTCCGCGTGTTCGTGGCGCAGCACCTCCACGTCGGCGTCGCGTCGCCCCCGCACTCGGGGCACACGCTGCGGTTCGCGATCCGTTCGATCGACAGTTCCGCGTTGGCCCACAACGAGATCCCGATGACCGCCGCGTCCGGCAAGCCCGCCGAGGACAGGACGGACGGGATCGCCCGGCACTGCCCCGCCGTGCGGGGGTAGCCGTCGATGACGAGACCGGTGTGCGCGTGACCGCCCAGTGCTCGGCCGACGACGTCGCAGTAGAGGTCGATCGGCATGGACTCGTTCCGGCCGAGTCGTGCGCCGACCTCCCGGCCGACGGGGGTGTGGGGCTCCTCCCTCGCGATCCGCCGCAGGGTCTGGCCGCTGAGGAAGAGGCTGTACCCCAATCTCGCGGTCAGGCGCTGCGCGATCGTGCTCTTTCCCGTTCCGGGCGCGCCGACCAGGAAAACGGCGACCTTCTCGAATGAGGACGTCATAGGCGCATCGCTCCACTTCGTCGTATTCCTGGGTCGCGAATACTAGCGGATCACCCGGTGCATTCGGAATCGGTGGACGGCGCACCACTCGGTCGTGTTACCGCAATTGTGCGGTAACGCGACCGAGTGGTTTCTCCGCCTATTCGAGTTTCGGACGACTACCGGTCGAACTCCGGGATCAGGGTGCTGAACAACTCGATCGACCGCATGACCTGCTCGTGCGGCAATGCGCCGACCTGGTGGAAGCTCATCAGGCGATCGATCCCCAGTTCCTCATACACCCGCAGCTTCTTGCGGCACGTGTCGGGGCTTCCCACGATCAGCGAGTCCTGTGCGTTCAGGGCCTCGAACACCTCCTCGTCGTCCACGTCCTCGCCCTGCAGGATCCGCCCGATCACCAACTGCGCCTCGTTCGGCCCGAGCACGGCAGTCGCCTCGGCCCTCAGGAAGTCGCCTGTGAGGCCGCCGCCGGTGGGGTCGGCGAGGACTTCCTGCTGGCGTGCCAGTTCGGTCACGAAGGCGTCGGCGGCTTCGAAGAAGCGGAGTGCTCGGACGGTGTACCAAGCCGCTGCCGCGGCGGCGCCGTTGTGCATGGCTTCGGCGTCGGTGGGGGCGCAGTGGACGAAGGTGAAGAACGCGACCTGGTTGTTCACGAAGGAGCCCACGGGTGAGGAGCACGTGGACGCGGCGGACCGGTAGAGCTGGACCATGCGCTCCACGCGTTCCAGGGACTCCCAGATCGTGGTGCCCAGGACGCCGACGCCGCGGCGGCCCGCTTCCTCGAAGGACGACGGGCTGGTGGCGGCCTGCCAGAGCGGTGGGTGCGGGGACTGGAACGGGGACGGGATTATCGGTACGTCGGAGATCCGGTAATTGTTGGAGGAGTGGGAGAAGCGGTCCTCGGTCCACATGCGAGGGATCATGTCGAACGCGTCGGCGGCCTGGTCGCGCACCTCGGCGGGGTCGGTGTTGAACAGGCGCCACTCGGGTGTGGTCGAGCGGGTGAGGCCGAGTTCCACGCGGCCGCCGCTGAGGTGGTCGAGCCACGCGGCTCGTTCGGCGACGCGGATCGGGTGGTTGAACCTGGACGGGGCGAGGACGGCCGAGTGGCCCAGGCGGATGCGGGAGGTGCGTTGGGACAGTGCCGCCAACAGCATTTCCGGGGCCGACGAGAGGCTGAACTCCTCGGCTCCGTGGTGCTCGACCTGCCACCAGCAGCCGTACCCGGCCCGATCGGCCAACTCGGCCTGCTCGATGGCTTGGAGGATCCTGGTGTGCTCGTGGCCTTCCGCCCACGGTCGCGGGTCCTGGATCTCGTTGAAGATGTCGAGTTTCACTCAGGTTGCTCCCGTCATCGGTCCTGGTCGGAAGCTAACCGGGCACCCGGTCGTCCGGCAGGGGCCGTTCAGGGAGAACTCGGTGTTCCGCCAACTGAAACGCGATTGATCAACATGGTCCGTTCGGGCTCTGTACGGGAGTCCAAATCGGACGTAACTTCTCCCCATGGCGCCGAGGACGGTCACGATGGTGATTGGTCTCGCATTCCTGCTCGCCGGCCTGCTGATCATGTTCTTGCCGATGTCGTCGGACACCCCCGGCGGTTCACCCGTGTCGTGCGGCAACGCGCTCGGCATCGGCTTCGACGAGATCGCGGTCGAGAAGATCGATCCGACGTTCGTCGGGATCTGCGGGCGGCTGCGGAGCGAGCGGATGGGTTGGGCCCTGCCGATGGCGATCGGCGGTGGCGTGCTGCTCGCGGTGGGCGGACTCGTGGGCAGACGCCGGTCCCGCCACTAGCTACTCGTTGGTAGCGTCAGGTCCATGACGTGGATGCTGTACGGCGCCAACGGGTACACCGGCGAGCTGATCGCGGAACTGGCCGTGCGCCGGGGGCAGCGACCGGTCCTGGCCGGGCGGTCCGCGGCGAAGGTCGCGGCCGTGGCGGAACGGCTGGGGCTGGAGCACGTGGTGTTCGACCTCGCCGAGGCGGCGGAGAACCTGCGGGACACCGAGGTGGTCGTGCACTGCGCGGGCCCGTTCTCCGCGACGTCCAAGCCGATGGTGGACGCGTGCCTCGTTTCCGGGACGCACTACGTCGACATCACCGGCGAGATCGACGTCTTCGAGGCCGTCGCGGCCCGTGACGCCGAGGCGAGGACCGCCGGGGTCGCTCTGGTGCCCGGCGCGGGCTTCGACGTCGTACCGACCGACTGCCTGGCGGCACTGCTCAAGGCCGAACTGCCCGGCGCCACGCACCTGGACCTCGCGTTCCTGGCGGGCGGCGGCGTGAGCCCCGGCACCTCGAAGACGTCCGTCGAGGGCAGCGCGTCCGGCGGCCGGGCCCGCGTGGACGGCGAGCTGCGGAACGTCCGCCTCGGCCACCGCAGGCGCAGCGCGGCGTTCCGGTCGGGCCCGCGCGACGTCG
>DATMCA010000580.1:0-17860 GCA_035559015.1 Umezawaea sp.
CGGGTGGGGCGGGTCGATCGTCCTGGTCGACCTCGACCGGCGCATGACGGTGTCGTACGTGATGAACCGGATGCTGGAACAGGGCCCGATGGGCGACGACCGCGGTCTCGGCATCGTGATGGCCGCGTACGGCGGGCTCTGAACACCCGGCGCGGCAGTAGGGTCGGGTGATGATCACCGGGCCCCACACCGCGTCGGCCGCCGAGGACTTCCTGCGCGCCTTCCACGACCGGACCCCCGGAAAGCAGTCGGCGGGCGTGGAGGCGAGCCCGACGGTCGAGGGGCGGACCAGCTACCAGGAGTTCGCCGACCGGGTCACCGGAGCACGGGTGCTCGACCTCGGGTGCGCCGACGGGGCGCTGCTGGAAGTCCTGGCCGGCCGAGGGGTCGAGGGGCTGGCGGGCATCGACCTGTCCGAGGAGGAACTGGCGATCGCCCGTCGGCGACCCGCGCTGGCACGGGCCGACCTGCGTCGCGGGCGTGCCCAGGAACTCCCGTTCGCCGACTCGTCGTTCGACGCGGTCGTGTCGCACATGGCGTTCATGCTGATGGTCGACCCGGAACACGTCGTCGCCGAGGTGGCGCGGGTGCTGGCCCCCGGTGGGATGTTCGCGACGGCCGTCGGTGGCGGAGTCGTCGAAGGGCAGGCGCTGGACCTGTTCCTCGCGTTGGCCAAGCCGCGGTTCCGGGCGGCGGCGGAGGCCGGCCGGGTCATCCCGAGGCTGGGCGACCGCCGCACCCGGACCCGTGACGGGCTGGACGGCCTCCTCGGGCCCGCCGGCTTCTCGCCCGTCACGTGGGAGTCGATCGTGATCGACCAGAGCGGAACGCCCGAGGAGGTCTGGGAGACCGGCGTCTCCCAGTACTACGACATGGTCGTCCTGGAGGAGGAGCAGATCTCCGACCTGCGTCGGGAGTTCCTCGCGGCGGCACCCGCCCGGCCGGACGGCGGCCGGCTGCCGTCCGGCATGAGGATCACCTTCGCCACCGCCCGCCTGCTCTAGCGGGCGCCGATCTCGTGCGTGGCCCTGGTCCACGCGCGGGCCTGGTCGGTCAGGGTGATGCCGAGGCCCGGTCGGGTCGGGACGTGCATGCGGCCGTCGCTGGTGCGCAGCCGTTCGGTGAACAGCGGTTCGAGCCAGTCGAAGTGCTCGACCCACGGCTCGTGCGGGTACGCCGCGGCGAGGTGCAGGTGGATCTCCATGGCGAAGTGCGGCGCCAGTTGCAGGTGGTGGTGGTCGGCCAGCGCGGCGAGCTTCAGGAACTGCGTGATGCCACCGATCCGCGGCGCGTCGGGCTGGATGATGTCGGCACCCAGGTCGCGGATGAGGTTCCAGTGCTCGGCCACGCTGGCGAGCATCTCGCCGGTCGCGATCGGCGTGTCCAGGCTCGCCGCGAGCGCCGCGTGGCCCTCGGTGTCGTAGGCGTCGAGCGGTTCCTCGATCCAGGTCAGGTCGAACTCCTCCAGCGCGCGGCCCATCCGCTGGGCGGTCGGCCGGTCCCACTGCTGGTTCGCGTCGACCATGATCGGCACGTCCGCGCCGAGGTGCTCGCGCACCGCCGCGACCCGCCGCAGGTCGGCACCGCGTTCGGGGTTGCCGACCTTGATCTTGATCCCGCCGATGCCGTCGGCCAACGACCGCGACGCGTTCGCCAGCACCTCGTCCGTCGGCGTGTGCAGGAAACCGCCGGAGGTGTTGTAGCAGCGCACGGAATCCCGGTGCGCGCCCAACAACTTCGCCAACGGCAGCCCCGCGCGCCGGGCCTTCAGGTCCCACAGCGCGATGTCGAACGCCGCCACGGCCTGCGTGCCGAGCCCGCTGCGCCCGACCGACGCACCCGCCCACACGAGCTTCGTCCACAACCGCCCGATGTCGTTCGGGTCCTCCCCGAGCAGCGCGGGCGCGACCTCGACCGCGTGCGCGAACAACCCCGGCCCTCCCGCACGCTTCGCGTAGCTGAACCCGACCCCCTCCTGCCCGTCCGCCGTGGCCACCTCCACGAACAGGAAGGCGACCTCCGTCATCGGGAGCTGCCGACCCGTGAGCACCTTGGCGTCGCTGATCGGGGTGGCCAGGGGCAGGAAGACGGACGAGAGCCGCAACCAGGTGAGCTGATCTGCCATGCCCCCACCCTGGCGGTTGCGCGACACGACGGCCAGGGCCGATCTTGTTGCTGAACCGGCAAGGTTCCGTGCGGTTTCGGCGAGGGCGTCGCAGGATGGTCGTGGAGGTGATGACCATGGACCAGGATCAACCGGCGGAAGAGCCGTTCTCGGCGGCGATGGAGGCCCGCGTGTGCGAGATCGTGCTGGGCGACCGACGTCACGGGCTCCCGTAGTCAGCGCGCCGGCGGCGGCCGGACCACGTGCTGGAGGCCCAGGTGGGGTGCGGGTGGTAGTGGGTCGGCGTCGTCGGTGTGGAAGGCGTGGAGCATCAGGGAGACGAGTCGGCGGGACGCGGCCAGTGCGGTGTGCCTGGAGTCGGTGATGATGCCGCCGTTGGCCATCAGCAGCAGGGTGATGTCGTCGAAGGTGAAGTCGGCTCGCAGGTCGCCGGAGGCTTTGGCTCGCCTGGCGAGTTCGCCGAAGCCCTGTTCGGCGCGGGCGCGGAGTCGGTCGAACGCGGTGGAGTCGGGGAACGTCGAGGTGAACGCGCCGGTGAAGCCCTTGTCCACGGCCTGCATGGCGCACACCTGCTCCAGGACCGTGCGGAACGCGCGCCACGGGTCCGGGTCGGCGAGCGCGTCGTCCACGACGGAGGCGCAGAGTTCTATCTGTTCGGCGAACGCCTCGGTGACCAGGGACTCCTTGGTGGGGAAGCGGCGGTAGAGGGTGGCCACGCCGACGCCCGAGTGGCGGGCGATGTCGGTCATCGTGACGTCCAGGCCCTGCTCGGCGAAGAGTTCGCGCGCGGCTTCGACGATGCGGGTCCGGTTGTTCCTGGCGTCCACGCGCAGCGGTTCCGCCGCGGGGATCCGAGAGGGCTCGGTCGTCATGCCTCTCACTTTAGCTCAAGTGGAGGGGGTCCTCCGGTTCGCGTGCTAGCGTCGGAACAAGTGGAGGGCAGCCTCCACTTGTTCCGAGGAGGAGTGTCGTGGACGAGATGCGCGTGGCCCAGTACGACCGGTACGGACCGCCGGAGGTGCTCTACGAGGCGAAGGCGCCGATGCCGGTGGTGCGACCGGGGGAGGTGCTGGTCCGGGTGCACGGCGCGAGCGTCAACGGCGGCGAGTTGATGATGCGCGCGGGCAAGCTGAGGCTGTTCTTCCCGCGCACGTTCCCCAAGCGCACGGGCATCGACTTCGCGGGGGAGGTCGTCCGGGCGGCCGTGGGCGTGCCCGGACCGAAGGTCGGTGACCACGTCTGGGGGATGGTGTCGCGCTTCGTGGGCGGGTCCGCGGCCGAGTACGTGGCCGTGCGTCCCCGGCAGCTGTCGCCGAGCCCCGCCGGGCTGGACCTGGTGGTCGCCGCCGCGCTGCCGGTCGCGACGACCGCGATCACGGCGTTCCGCGACCACGCTCGCCTCAAGCCGGGGGAGCGGTTGCTGGTGCGCGGTGCGGCGGGCGGGGTGGGGAGCGTCGCCGTCCAGTTGGGTCGGCACTACGGGGCGCACGTCACCGGTCTCGCCGGCGCGAAGAACCTCGACCTGGTGCGGGACCTGGGGGCGCACGAGGTGTTCGACCACCGCGTCACCGGGCCGGGCGACCTGGGGGAGTTCGACGTCGTGCTCGACACCGTCGGCTCCTCACTGCCCGCCTACCGCGGACTGCTGGCCGAGGGCGGGCGGATGGTCGGGATCTCGTTCGACTCGGTCGCGTCCGTCGGGTACGTGCTGCTGTCGACGGTGTTCGGGTCGCGGCGGGTGCGGTTCTTCAGCGGGAACCCGACGCACGCGCTGTTCGCCGAGCTGACCCGGCTGGTGGAGGCCGGCGCGATCCGGCCCGTGGTCGACACGGTGCACGACCTCGCGGACATCTCCGCGGCGCACCGGGCCCTGGAGGCGGGCGGGGTGCGGGGCAAGCACGTGATCCGGCTGACACGGGATTGACCAATCGCTTGAGCAAGTCAATTATTTAGCTTGAATTGCTCAAGCAGTTGGACGAGGGAGTGGTTGGCGTGCGACGTGTCGAGGGTGCGCTCGTGGTCGAGGAGTCGTCGGTGCGGGTGGACGGGCGGCCCCGGACGATGACCGTCGTCCGGCCCGACGTCGTGGAGCCCGGAGCGCCCGTGGTGCTGGTGTTCCACGGGTCCAACCAGGACGCCCGGACCATCCGGCGGTTCGCGGGCCACAGCTTCGACCGGTTCGCCGAGCGCGGCGGCGCGGTCGTCGCCTACCTCGACGGGCACAAGAAGAACTGGAACGACGCCCGCGTGTCGTCGGCCTTCGCGGCCCGGACCGAGGGGTTCGACGACGTCGCCTTCGCGGGGGCGGTGGTCGACCTGCTGGTGGAACGCCACCGGGTCGACCCCACCCGCGTGCACGCCGTCGGCTACTCGGCCGGTGGGGCCATGGTCATCCGCCTGGCGCACGAGGTCCCGTCGCGACTGGCCGGGATCGGGATCGTGGCCGCCACGGTGCCGGTGCCGGAGAACTTCCTGCCGTTCGACGGGCCGGTCGTGCCGCTGCCGGTCGTCCTGTTCCACGGCACGGCGGACCGGCTCGTGCCGTACGAGGGCGGCATGGCGAGCCTGTGGGGGTTCCGGCCGCGCGGGCTCGGGCTGTCCGCGCGGGAGACCGCCGCGTACTTCGCCGACCGCAACGGCATCACCACCGCGCCCACCTCGCACGACCTCGGCCACCGCGACGGCGACCGGACGACCGTCGAGCGGACCGACTTCCGGCAGGACGGTCGACCGCCGGTGACGCTGTACACGGTCCACGGCGGCGGGCACGTCGTCCCCGGTCCGGGGAGGCCGCCGTTCATCATGGGCCGGTCGACCCGGAGCCTGGTGGCCGCGGAAGCGCTCGGCGAGGCGTTCGGGATCGCCACCTGACCACGACGGACGGTGACCGCGGGTACCCTCCGCGGATGACGTCACGGCTTTCCGGGTGAGCGCCCGGTTCCAGGAACTGGACTGGCGACCGACACCCCTGGGTGAACTCGTCCTCCGGCGTCGCCGCGACCCGCTGGACGGCAAGGACATCTACGAGATCAAGCTCGGCGGCGAGTTCCTGATGTCGAGCCTGTTCACCGTGGCCGAGGAGGAGCTGTCCCGGCTCGCGCTCGCCGAACTGCCCGGCACCGGCCTCGACGTGGTCGTCGGCGGGCTGGGTCTCGGCTACACCGCGCTCACGGTCCTGGAGAACGCCGACGTGCGGTCGCTGGTCGTGATCGACGCGCTCGGCGAGGTCATCGAGTGGCACGAGCGCGGCCTGATCCCGGCGGGCGCGACGCTGTCCGCCGATCCCCGCTGCGAACTGGTGAACGGCGACTTCTTCGCCCTCATGCGGTCACCCGAAGGGCTGATCCCGCAGGAGCCCGGCAGGTTGTTCCACGCCATCGTGGTCGACATCGACCACTCGCCGCGGCACCTGCTGCACCCCGGCAACGCCGACTTCTACGAACTCGCCGGGCTGCGCCGGATCGCGGCGCTCCTGCGTCCGGGCGGGGTGTTCGCGCTCTGGTCGAACGACCCGCCGGACGAGGAGTTCACCGCCGTGCTGGCGGAGGCGTTCGTGGACGTGCGGGCCGACGTCGTGAGCTTCGCGAACCCGTTGCAGGACCGGGAGGCGACGAACACGGTGTACCTGGCGAAGGTGCCCGCCTAGCCCGGAGCCGCCCCGGAGCGGCTCCGGTCGCGCGGTTCAGCTCAGGTGGTGCACCTCCGGCAGCCCGTAGACCGGGGTCGGGATGCCCTCGTACCGCGCCTTGAGCTGGAGCGCCAGGTACAGCGAGTAGTGCCGCGACTGGTGCAGGTTGCCGCCGTGGAACCACAGCGCCTCCTGCCTGGTCGGCTTCCACATGTTGCGCTGCTCGCCCTCCCACGGACCGGGGTCCTTCGTCGTCGCCGACCCCAGGCCCCACACCTTGCCGACCCTGTCCGCGACCTCCTGCGAGATCAGGTCGGCCGCCCAGCCGTTCATCGAGCCGTACCCGGTGGCGTACACGACCAGGTCGGCGGGCAACTCCTCGCCGGTCGACAGGACGACGCCGTCCTCGGTGAGCCGGACGACGTCCACTCCGGACCGGAGCTTGACGTCGCCGTTGGCCACCAGGTCCGAGGCGCCAACGTCGATGTAGTAGCCGGAGCCCCGCCGCAGGTACTTCATGAACAGCCCGGAGTCGTCGTCGCCGTAGTCCAGCAGGAACCCGGCCCGTTCCAGCCGCGCGTAGAAGTCGGCGTCGACCTTGCGGATCTCGTCGTACACCGGGATCTGGAAGTCGTGCATGATCCGGTACGGCAGCGACGCGAACGTGAGGTCGGCCTTCCGCGTGGTCATCCCGGCGGCGACGGCCTCCTCGGAGTACAGGCCGCCCAGGGCGATCCTCATCAGCGAGTCGGACCGCACGACGTGCGTGGACGTCCGCTGCACCATGGTGACGTCGACGCCGTTCTCCCACAGCGCGGCGCAGATGTCGTGCGCGGAGTTGTTGGACCCGATGACGACGGCCCGTTTACCCCGGTAGGCGTCCGGGCCGGGGTGCTCCGACGAGTGGTGCTGGTCGCCGCGGAACGTGTCGGCGCCCTCGAACACCGGCACGTTCGCCTTGCCCGACATGCCCGTGGCGAGCACGAGTTCCTTGGGCCGCAGGGTGATCTCCTCGCCGTCGCGGCGGACGACCACCGTCCACTCGTGCGCGTCGGCGTCGTAGGAGGCGCTGAGCGCCTCGGTGGAGGTCCAGTAGTTCAGCTCCATCACCCGCGCGTACATCTCCAGCCAGTCGCCGATCTTGTCCTTCGGCGCGAACACCGGCCAGTTCTTCGGGAAGTCCAGGTACGGCAGGTGGTCGTACCAGACCGGGTCGTGCAGGCAGAGGGACTTGTAGCGGCGGCGCCACGCGTCCCCGGCACGGGCGGTGCGCTCCACGACGATCGTCGGCACACCGAGCTGCCTCAGCCGCGCGCCCAGCGCGATGCCGCCCTGACCGCCGCCGATGACCAGGGTGTGCGGCTGCGTCGTGCGGCCGAGGTCCTCCGCCTCGGCGGTCCGCTGCTCCAGCCACGTCCTGCGGTCGGGGTTCGCGCCGTGCTCGGCCCCCTTGGGGCGCCTGCCGTCGACGGGCTCCTCGTGGCCGATCAGCTCGTTCATCGTGGTGAGCAGCGTCCACGCCAGACCGTCGCGGAGCCGCAGCTGCCCGACGCACCGGCCGACGGACGTCTCGAACGCGATCCACGACTCGACCACGCCGTCGCCCTCGGACGCCCCGCCCAGGTCCTCGGCGATCCGGAACGCGTGCGGGCGCACCCGGTCCAGGGTCTCGGCGAGCATGTCCTGGACGCCGTCGCGGCCCTCGACCGTGACGATGTTCCAGGTGAACGCGACCAGGTCGCGCCAGTAGGACTCCTCGCCGAACAGGTCCGCCACCGCGCCGGGGTCGCCGGACGCGAGTGCCGACTCGAAGTCGGCCAGCCACGCGGTGACCTTCGCCGCCGCGTCGGTGGTGGTCGGGGTCTCGGTCATGAGGGCTCCTCTGCGGGTGCTCCCGGCCTCGGCCGGGGAAGGATGCGGATCGGGCCGGGGTCCTCGTCGGCGGATTCGAACGGGTCGGGGGTCGACGTGTCGCGGGTCACATCCCGAGTGTCGCCCCGCGACGCCCCGTGCACCACGGTCGTCGTGCTCCCGCGCGTGGTCACCTGACCTCGTCGTCGGGTATCCGGCCCGCCCGGCGGACCCTGCCGCCCTGATGAGACGCGCGGAACCGTTGCGCCGGGGATCGGGTTGGATGGAGTGGAATCGTCCAGGAGGGACACCACACGTGCCGCACGCCACCGCCCCGGACGGGGTCGCCATCGCCTACCAGGTCCGGGGCGGCGGGGACCCGCTCGTCCTGCTGTCCGGCCAGGCCAACAGCCACGAGTGGTGGGAGGACGTCCGCGAGGACTTCCACGGCTCGCGGACCACGATCACCCTCGACTACCGGGGGACCGGCGACAGCGGCGAGTCCCCGTCCACCTACAGCACCCGGCAGTTCGCGGCGGACGTGATCACCGTGCTGGACGACCTCGGCGTCGAGCGGGCCGACGTGTACGGCACGTCGATGGGCGGGCGGGTGGCGCAGTGGGTCGCCGCGTCGCACCCCGCCCGTGTCCGGGGTCTGGTGCTCGGGTGCACCTCGCCCGGCGGCAAGCACGGGTTCGAGCGGAACGACGAGGTGCGCCGGTCGCTGGCGGTGCCGGACGCGGCGAAGGTGCGGCTGGCCCTGCTCGACCTGATGTACACGCCCGCGTGGCTCGCCACCCACCCCGGCCCGTACCGCACGCTCGGCGACCGCCGGATGTCCCCGCGCGCCCGCCGCGGCCACTTGGCGGCCAGCAACCTGCACGACGCGTGGGACGTGCTGCCGGACATCACCGCCCCGACGCTCGTGGTGCACGGGGACGCCGACACGTTCAACCCGACCGCCAACGCGCCGCTGCTCGCGGACCGGATCCCCGGCGCCCGGCTGGTGCTGGTCCCCGGCGCGCGGCACGCGTACTTCGAGGAGTTCCGCGCCACCGCGAGCCCGCTGGTGCTCGACTTCCTCGACCGCGCGGTGTCCGAAGTGGACTGACCGGGCGAGGGCTAGAGTCCCGATCTACCCGAGGAACGAGGAGGCCGTCATGACCAGTGCGGCAGAGGAGCACCGGACCGTCGCCGCGGTGTTCACCGATCGCGTGCGGGGCGTCGCGCCGGGCGGGTGGGACAGCCCCGCGCCCTGCGAGGGCTGGGTCGCGCGGGACGTGGTGCGTCACCTGGTCGAGTGGTTCCCGGCGTTCCTCAAGTCGGGTGCGGACGTCGACCTGCCCGCGGGGCCGCCGGTGGACGAGGACCCGGTCGCCGCGTGGACCGTGCACAGCGACGGCGTGCAGGCGCTGCTGGACGACCCGGCCACCGCTGACCAGGTGCTGAAGAACCCGCACATCGGCGAGGTCCCGCTCGACCGCGCGGTCGACATGTTCTACACGAGCGACGTCTTCCTGCACACGTGGGACCTGGCGCGGGCCACCGGGCAGGACGAACGGCTCGACCCGGAGAGGTGCGAGCGGCTGTTGAACGGCATGGTGGCGATGGACGAGGCGCTGCGGTCCAGCGGGCACTACGGGCCGAAGGTCGAGGTCGCCGAGGACGCCGACGTGCAGACCCGGCTCGTCGCGTTCAGCGGCCGGCAGCCGTAGGCGCCCGTTCGCCCAGGTCCTGGATCCCGATCACGCCCAGCAGCCGCAGCTGGTCCACCGCCGGGCTGCCCGCGGGCGCGGTGAAGAACTGGAGGCGCTGCCCGCCGTCCTCGCTGAAGAGGTTCTGGCAGTGGACGTCGAGCGTGCCCAGGGATGGGTGGATGAGGCGCTTCCGGTCACCGCGCCGCACCGCCACGTCACCGGTGGCCCACAGATCGCCGAACTCCCGGCTCGCGCGGAGCAGCCGGGCGACCATGTCAGCCGCGGCCGGGTCCTTGCCGCGCCGCGCGACGGCCGCGCGCAGGTCGTGGACCAGCACCTTCGAGTGGTGCGGGTGGTCGGCCTCCGGGTAGACGGCACGCGCGTCGGACTCGGTGAACCAGCGGAACACGAAGCTCGTCGCGTGCCCGGTCCGCGGCGGCGGCTCGCCCAGCAGCGCCCTCGCCAGGTGGTTCTGCGCCAGCGTCTCGTGCAGGTCGGTGATGATCCGCGCCGGTGTCGTGTCCAGGCGGTCCAGCAGCGCGAGCATGGCCGGTTGCACGTGGGTGGACGTGCCGGGGGTCGTGGGCGGCGGCCGGTCCGCCAGGCGGTAGAGGTGGTCGCGCTCGTCGTGGTCCAGCCGCAGGGCCCTGGCCAGCGCGCCGAGCATCTGCGCCGACGGCTGGGTGCCGCGCCCGCGTTCCAGCTCGGTGTAGTAGTCCACGGACGCGCCCGCGAGCTGGGCGACCTCGTCGCGGCGCAGGCCGGGGACGCGGCGGCGCGGACCGGTCGGCAGACCGACCTCGGCGGGCGTGATCCGCGCGCGTCGGGACCGCAGGAAGGCCGCCAGTTCGGTCAGGTTCACGGCTCCAGTGTGCGGCCGGCCGCCACCGGGTAGCCAGGGGGTGGCGACCCCTGGGTGAGCGGCGCCTGGTTGTCCGGTCGTGGCGGCGGCATGGTCGTGGGGTCACTTCGGAAAGGGAGAGATCATGCCGTTCGCCAACCTGAAGGTGCCCGCCGGAACGCTCACGGCGGAGCAGAAGGAAGTGCTCATCACGAAGGTGTCCGACCTGTACGCCGAGACCTTCGGCGAACAGGCCCGCGCCACCACCATGGTGCTCGTCGAGGACGTCGCCGACGGCGGCTGGGGCATCTCCGGTCAGGTGCTGACCCTCGCGAAGCTGCGGGGCGCCGACGCGTGAGGCCCGTTCCCGGTGCGGTCGGAGACGACCGTGCCGGGAACGGTGTCCGGCTGAATGGCCCGTTCGGCGGCAGTCGTGCGGCGTGCCGTGACAACACGGACAGGACCTCGGTCGTTCGTTGACACCGCCGCCGTCCCGGCTCGAAGGTGATGATCGTCGGACGCGTCGTTCAGCGAAAGGACCGTACATGCGGTGGAACCTCAGGCGCCTCGGAGCAGCGGCGCTAGGGCTCGTGCTCGTCGCCGGGCTGACGGCGACCTCTGCCGTGCCCGCACTGGCCGAGTCCAACGGCGGCGTGCGGGTGATGCCGCTCGGCGACTCGATCACCGACGGGTTCAACGTCCCCGGTGGCTACCGGATCAACCTGTGGCAGCGCATGGCGGCGGGCGGGTACACGGTCGACTTCGTCGGGTCCGGGTTCAACGGGCCCTCCGACCTCGGTGACCACGACCACGAGGGCCACTCCGGGTGGCGGATCGACCAGCTCGACGCGAACATCGTCGGGTGGCTGAGGACGTCCGCCCCGCGCACGATCCTGCTGCACATCGGCACCAACGACATGAACCAGAACTACGACGTCGCCAACGCCCCCGCACGGCTGTCCGCGCTGATCGACAAGATCCGGCTGAACGCGCCCGCCGTGGAGCTGTTCGTCGCGCAGATCACCCCGGAGAGCGACTCGACGCAGGAGGCTCGGGTGCGGGCGTTCAACGACGCGGTTCCCGGCGTCGTGGCGCAGAAGGGGCCGCGGACCCACCTGGTCGACATGCACTCCGCGCTCACGACCGCCGACCTCGCCGACGGCGTGCACCCGAACGCGGCCGGCTACGACAAGATGGCGGCCCGCTGGTTCTCGGCGCTCCAGTCGGTGCCCGGCAGCCTCGCCCCGGTGGCGACGCCACCCGTGGGCACCGAGGTGCTGCTGGCCAACCCGCAGGCCAACCGGTGCCTGGACGTCTACGGCGCGGCCACGACGGACGGCACCCAGACGGTCCTGTTCGACTGCCACGCGGGCACCAACCAGCGCTGGACCCGGACGGCCGCCGGTGAGCTGCGGGTGTACGGCGACCGCTGCCTCGACGTGAACGGCAACGGCACCGCGAACGGCACGAAGGTGCAGATCTACACCTGCAACGGCACGGCCGCGCAGCGGTTCACCTTCAACACCGACGGCTCGATCGTCGGCGCCGGGTCGGGCAAGTGCGTGGACGTGAAGGCCGGCGAGACCGCCAACGGCACGCTCGTCCAGCTCTACGAGTGCAACGGCAGCGGCGCCCAGCGCTGGTCCGCTCGCTAGGTCCACAGAGGAACGGGCCGCTCCGGGACAGTCCCGGAGCGGCCCGTTCTCCTTGCGGTGCCTACGCGGTGAGCAGCGACAGGCCGTAGACCCTGAGGATCTCGTTGACCGGCTGGAACCAGGTGCGGCCACCGCTGGAGCAGTTGCCGTACCCGCCGGAGGTCACGCCCTGGGCCTGGTCACCGGTGATGAACGAGCCACCGGAGTCGCCGCCCTCGGCGCAGACGCTGGTGCCGACCATCTCGTAGACGGCGCCCTGCGCGTAGTTGACCGTCTCGTTGCGGCCCTGGACCACGCCGCAGTGCCAGTGCGTGGTCGAACCCGAGCGGCACACGGACGTGCCGGGGGGCGCTTCCCACGAGCCGCGCACGAGCGCGTCGCTGACCTGGCCCCAGCCGAGCACGACGGGCACGTTCCACCAGCCGCCCCCGGTGCGGACGAACGCGTAGTCGTTGCCGGGGAAGGACGAGCCCGCGAAGTTGCCCTGGTAGGAGCGGTCCCAGCCGTAGGCGACACCGTCACCCGCGGCGCAGTGGCCCGCGGTGACGTAGCCGCCGGCCACGGAGAAGCCGATGGAGCAGCGGTACGGGCCGACGTAGTACGGGTCGCCGCCGACTGTGCCCGCCGCGAACGTCGTGGGCGCCTGGACGCCCTCGGTGTTCACGATGACCGGACCGGTCTTCTTGACGGTGGCGAGGAACGCGTCGACGTCGGCGTTCCACGCGCCCGGCTGGACGTCCACGACGACGCCGCCCTGACGGGCGTCGACCCGCCAGGCGCTGACGCCCGCGGGCACGGCCTTCGCCTGGGACAGGCCGTCGATGCCGCTCTTGACGGAGGCGAGCTTGGCCGCGGAGTGCGTCGCGGTCGTGGTCTCGGCCCCGGTGGCCCGCACGGCGCGGGCCTTGGACTGGTCGGTCAGGGCGACGACGAGCTTGCCCTTCTCGGCGTCGAACCAGCTGCCGCCGTAGGCGTCACCGGCCGCGGTGGTCGCGTCTCCCGCGATCTTCGTGGCGGTGGACTCCTGGCGGATCCTGGTCTTCGCCTGCTGCTCGTCGAGGCCGAGGTCCTGGCGCATGGCCTGGACCATCGCCGGCGACAGCGCGGGCTCGGTGGCGGCGGGAGCGGCGGACGAGGTGGGCGTGAGGCCCAGTGCCATTCCCATCACCAGCAGGCCGGTCATGCCGACCCTGGTCATCCTGCTACAGCGCATGGTTCTCCTTCGGTGCTACCGCAGGGACCCGCGGCGACGAAGGAGGGTTCGGCGTCGCGGGGGCGAGCACGGCTCCGCGGCCAGGGCGGGTGGCGACGGCGCCGACAGGGAAGTGAGAGCGCTCCCACTTCCCTGTCGGCCACTGTCGCAACGCCGGGGCGTTCCCGTCAATCCCCGCGAACCGAACTCTGTGGTCGACGCCCGAACGGGCAGTGGTCCGGACCAGTTGGCGGGGTGACCGGGCGGTAACCGGGCAGTGGTGACCGTGAACCGGTCAGGCCGAATTCCGTCAACAGTCGACAAGGTCGAACAAGATCCGCTCGCGCGCGCTGTTTACAACGTTGTATCCGGACAGCTATAAACATCGCGGTGGCAGCGCGGCGCAGCGTTACCAGGGCGCTCGACGCTGAGTCCGACGACCTCGGGAGCCCTCTGTGCGCGATCATCGAGTCCGGCTCGGCGCACTCGGCGTCGTGCTCGCGTTCACCGCCTCCGCGGTCGTCGGCGTTCCCGCCGTCACCGCCGCGCCGTCGGCCGCCGCGCCGATGTACCCCGAGGTCGGCCGGGGCACCCACCTGCTCGACCACCGGGAGAAGCTGGCCGGGTTCGTGGAACCCGAGTGGTACGAGGCCAACATCCCGTTCGTCGACCTGCCCGACCAGTCCATCGAGGACACCTACTACTACCGCTGGCGCACCTACAAGGAAGCGCTGAAGTACACCGGTCCGGACGACGGGTGGATCGTGTCCGAGTTCCTCGGCCCGGTCGGGTACTCCGCTCCCGGCGGCGGGATCGTGGCCGCCGCGGGCCACCACGTCTACGAGGGCCGCTGGCTGCGGGACACCCGGTACCTCGACGACTACCTGGACTACTGGCTCAAGGGCAGTGGCGCGGGGCCCAAGCCCGCCAGCGACTTCCTCAACGAGAACACCATCGACTGGGCCCACCAGTACTCGTTCTGGGCCGCCGACGCGGTGGTGGCCCGTGCCGCCGTGGACGGCCGGTTCGACCACGCCGTCGACCTGCTGCCGCAGTTGGAGGAGCAGTGGGCCACGTGGTCCCCGCAGTTCGACCGCGACCTCGGCCTGTACTGGCAGGTCCCGGTGTGGGACGCGATGGAGTACACCGCGAGCTCCTACCAGAGCGACGACCCGTACCACGGCGGCGCGGGCTTCCGGCCGACGCTGAACGCCTACCAGTACGGCGACGCCAAGGCCATCGCGAGCCTGCTCCGGCTCAAGGGCGACCGCCGCGGGGCCGAGCGGTACGAACGCGACGCGAAGTCCCTCCAGACCGCCGTCGAGCAGCGGCTGTGGGACGCCGACGGGCAGTTCTACAAGCACGTCGCCCGTGACGACAACCCCGGCCGGACGAAGCTCGCCGACCGGGAGGAGATCGGCTTCATCCCCTGGTACTTCCACATGGCGCCCGCCGCGAACTCGGGGGCGTGGGCCCAGCTCACCGACCCCTCCGGGTTCGCCGCGCCCTACGGGCCGACGACCGTGGAGCGCCGCAGCCCGTGGTACATGCACGACGCCCTCCAGGGCTGCTGCCGCTGGTCCGGCCCGAGCTGGCCGTTCGCCACGAGCCAGACGCTGACCGCGATGGCGAACCTGCTCGCCGACTACCCGGCGCAGTCCGCCGTGGACCGCCAGGACTACTACGAGGTGCTGCGCGGGTACGCGGCCACGCAGCGCAAGAACGGTTCCCCGTACGTGGCGGAGGCGCACCACCCGGACGAGGACCGCTGGATCTACGACGGTCGCGGGCACAGCGAGGACTACAACCACTCGACCTTCAACGACCTCGTGCTATCCGGCCTGCTGGGCATTCGGCCGCAGCAGGGTGACCAGGTCCGCCTGTCGCCGCTGGTGCCGGACGGCTGGGACCACTTCGCGGTGGAGAACGTGCCGTACCACGGGCGGAACCTGTCGGTGGTGTGGGACCGCGACGGCAAGACCTACGGCCAGGGCACCGGGCTGCGCGTGTGGGTCGACGGCACGCTCGTGCACCGCCAGTCCGACCTGCGCGCCGTCGACGTGAAGGTCAAGCAGGGCAAGGGATCGGCCGAGGCGTCGCTGGTCGACGACCTCGCGAACGCCGCCACGGCGACGGCCTCGTACTCGTGGTCCGCCGACAGCCCGGCCGAGGCCGTCGACGGCCAGGACTTCCACCTCGACGTGCCCACCACCCGCTGGACCACCTACGGCAGCCCCAACCGGGAGGACTGGCTGGCGGTCGACCTCGGCGCGCCGACGCGGGTGTCGGACGTGCGGATGTCCTTCTACGACGACGGCGGGGGAGTGCGGACCCCAGACGCCTACGCCCTGGAGTACCGCGCCGCCGACGGGTCCTGGGCCGCCGTTCCCGGTCAGACCAGGACCCCGGCGGTGCCGGAACGCGGTCGCGCCAACCGCGTGGTGGTCGAACCCGCCGTGCTCACGAGCGCGCTGCGCGTCCGGCCGACCCGGACCGACGGCGGCGCGGTGGGCATCACCGCGCTCCAGTCCTGGCGACCGGAGGACAGCCGGGTGGGCGTGGCGTTCCAGGGGACCGACAACGGGGTCCTGCACGTGAGGTCCGGCAGCACCACGGAGGTCAGGGCCACCGTCCGCACCACGGCACCGCTCACCGTGCGGCCGGAGCTCCACCTGCCCGCGGGCTGGAAGGCCACGTCCGTCGGCCCCCGGTTCGTCACGCCCGGCCGTCCGGCGGACCTGCGCTGGACCGTGACCGCGCCCTCCTCGCTCACGCCCGGCACCCGTGCCCCGCTGCGGCTGCTGGTGGCCACGACGGGCGGGAAGACGACCGGGGACGTGGTCCAGGCCGAGGCGGTCTTCGACCCGGCGGACTTCGCGAACGTCGTGTGGGACGACGGGTTCGACAGCGCCCAGCCCTACGGCGTCGGAGCCCGCTTCGGCGAGCCCGCCCCGACCGTGGGGGTCTCCGCGGGCACGCTCACCGCGACCGCCGCCGGACGGCAGTCCGCCGCGGTGCTCACCGCGCCGGTGAAGGCGCCGCCGGGTGACCTCGCGGTCATCCTCACGCCGTCGTCGTTCACCGGCGCGTCCCCGGAGGACAGCGTGCTGGCGGGGATCGCCGCCGGATCGGACGACCTCGTCCTGTCCTGGTACAACAACAGGTCCCACACCTCCGGTGTCGACGTCCGCGTGCAGGGCCGCGACTTCGGCGACAGCGCCACGGGCGGGTGCTGCGCCGACGTGACATGGGCTCCGGGCGACCGGATCGCCGTCGTGTTCGGCGGCTCGACCATGACGAGCTGGCTGGGGCACGGCAGCACGTGGCGGCTGCTCCGGACCGCGCCGTACGGCACGGCGGTCACTCCCGAACAGCGGGCCACGTGGTCCCCGGCCATCGGCGTGCGGCTCACCTCGGGCACCCTCGCGCTCGACCGGATGACGGTGCTCAGCCGTCCCGTTCGATGAGCGACTCAACCAGTACGCTCGTCGCATGACGGCGCACGAGGCGAACGCGAGGCTGGTCGAGCAGGTGATCGGCCTCACCGCACTGGTGGTCGGCATGACCAGGGACGTCGTCGAGGCGGAGGGCGTGACCGAGTCGCAGGCCAACCTGCTGTGGCTGGTCGACCCGGCCGTCGAGCCGCTGTCGCTGCGGCAGCTCGCGGCGCGGCTCCGGTGCGACCCGTCCAACGTCACGCTGATCAGCGCCAAGCTGGAGGAGAAGGGCCTCGCCGTCCGCGCGCCCCACCCGGCGGACGGTCGGGTGCGGACGCTCGTGCTCACCGAGGAGGGCAGGGCGGTCCGCGAACGGCTGCTCGCGGGCGCGTACGAGCGGTCACCGTTCACGTCGCTGGGGGAGCGGGAGCAGCAGCAGCTCCACCGGCTGCTGGGCAAGGTCCTCGGCGCGGCGGGCTGACGGCGGGAACCATCGGGGCCCGGCGGCCGACCTGTGGGCGGAGCACCACTCGCCGAGCACACGGGAGTCCCTGTGGAACGTCGTACCTTCCTGAGCGCGTCCCTGCTGTCCGCCGGAGCGGTGGCGGTGGGGAGCCCCGAGGCGTCCGCGACCGGTCCGCTGCGCGTGCAGGTCCTGATGTTCGACGGTGTCGAGGAGCAGGACTTCGCCGGACCCGTCGAGGTGCTCGGGCAGGCCGCCAACTTCGCGGGGGTGCAGGTCACGCAGGTCACGACCGGTGAGCCTGGTCGGGTGACCGCGCGCTTCGGCACCCGGATCGACGTGCCGACCGGGTGGTCGCCGCAGGACGCCGACGTGCTGGTCGTGCCGGGTGGCGGGTACGCCGACAAGACCGGGCCGGGGGTGAACCGGCTGATCGCGGACGAGGGGTTCCTCGCCAGGCTGGCGGCGGCCGACGTGCTGCCGGTCGGCGTGTGCACGGGCGTGATGGTCCTGTCCGCCGCCGGGCTGACCAGGGGACGGCCGTGCACGACGCACTCGCGCGCGAAGGCCGACCTCGCCGCTCAGGGCGGGCTCGTGGTGGACGCCCGCGTGGTGGACGACGGCACGCTGATCACCGCGGGCGGCGTCACGTCCGGCATCGACGCCGCGCTGTGGCTCGTGGAGCGGCACGCGGGCGCCAAGGCGGCGCTGCGGATCGAGGCCGTGCTGGAGCACGAGCGCCGGGGCACGGTCTGGCGGGCCTGATCAGGTCCGACCGGGCACCTCCACCACGGCGTCGACCAGCGGGCTAAGCGCTTCGGGGATGGCGGAGAAGTGCTCGGCGGCATCGACGTCATCTCCACCGAGATCAACTTCATCGGCGACCTCGTCGGCTCGTACACCGACCTGTGCGAGCTGATGGTCCTGGCCGCGCAGGGCCGGGTCACCCCGCACACCGAGAAGTACCCGCT
>DATMCA010000581.1:0-4807 GCA_035559015.1 Umezawaea sp.
GCTCCGGCCTCGCGCGCGCCGGTGATGAACCCGACCGCTCCCCCGGCCACCGACGAGAACACCGCGGTGCGCGCGTTCACGGTGGGCAGGAGTCGCAGCACCTGGCCGATCCCGATGCTGAGGGCGAGGGTCGCGGTCACCACGGCCAGGATCGCGAGCCAGTGCCGGGCCACCTCGACGAGCATCATCCGGTCGGCCATCGCGCCGATCGAGGCGCCGAGCACGGCCTGCGCGACCGTGCCCGCGAACCGGGTCGGCCTCGGTTCCCGAAGGCCGGCGAACGACGCCGTCAGTCCACCCAGGACTCCCGCGAACAGCAGGGCGGCGGGCACCTTGAGCCACGTGAGCAGAACGGCGAACAGCGCCGTGGTGGCGATGACGAGGATCCAGGGCGGAACGGCCCGGTAGCGGGAGAACACCGATCAGCTCCTCGTCGCGGTGGTGTTCCCGACCGGGAACACCACCGCGCGCCGACTAGGGGACGAGCACCGCGAGGGGGACGTGGTGCTGGCCCGCGTGGATGTCGCGGTCGAACAGGCTGCCCTGGCTGATCGGCCGGGGGTAGGAGATCTTGACGACGTGCAGCGAGGGGATGCGGAAGATCTGCACCCCGTCGGCGGGGACGTCGTAGAGCCGCGCGACCACGGCCTCGTTGATGAACTCCTCGTCGGCGACGACCGCGTACCCCGCGTCGTCGCGCATGAACAGCTCGATGGTGACCCAGAACGGGCCCGCGTTCTTCGACCGGACCTCCAGCGCCAGGTCGCCGAGGGTCGGACGGGTGGTGTCAGACATGGGCGGCGGCCTTTCGGGTGCTGGTGCGGAACATGCTGGTGGGGGTCTCGGTGTCGACCACGTGGTTCAGGACGAACTCGTAGGCCGCGCCGCGCTCGGTCTCCGCGGGTGACGTGGCGAAGGCCAGGCTCGGCAGGTAGGCCATGTCCACGGCGGGCAGGTGCAGCATCAACGGGTTCGCGACCTTCGCGATGGCCGTCGCGGTCTCCTGGTCGGAGGCCTGGACGAGCAGCAGCACGCCGACCTCGCGCGGGGGCGTGGTCGCCGGGTCGAGGTGCCCGAGGATCGCGTTGTGGCCGTAGAGCCGGATGTCGAAGGCGTAGTCGGCGGCGTCGAGGCCGAGCGTCTGGGTGACCCGACCGGTGAGGACCTGCCGGAGGAACTCGGCCCAGCCCTCGATGTCGTCGAGGATCAGCGGGTCGCGGATCGCGGTGAACGACATGGTCTCGTAGCCGGTGATCCGGGCGCCTTCGAGCTTCACCGTGTGCTGGTCGGCCTGCTCGAACCGCGACCCCTCGACCCGGACCCTCCGGTCGTCCAGCGCGGTGTAGACGGCGTCGGTGACGTCGAGCGTGCCCGCCGGTTCGCGCATCCGGAACGGGTTCGCCGTCTCGTAGAGCATGTGCGCCGCGACGGAGTGCGGGGTGCAGGAGACGGACTCGTCGAGCGACTCGATGACGAAGCCGGTCCTGTCGATCGTGGCGAACACGCTGCCGGAGCGCGGGTTCGTCGTGCACTGGCCGCCGCACTCGACGATCTTCGAGGCGTGCCAGGTGGGTCCGGCGGGCATGCCCATCATCAGCGGGTACGCCGCGGCGACCGCGGTGTCGGTCGCGCGCCCGGCCAGGACGACGTCCGCCCCGCCCCGGAGCGCGTCGACGATGGGTTCGTGGCCCATCATCCCGACGATGTGGGTGCAGCTCTCCAGCGTCTCGGCGCGCAGCTCCCCCAACGGCGCCAACGGGTGCACGCGGCCCGCGTCGAGGTGCTCGACGAGGCTCGCGGCCGTCTGCTCGCTGTAGATCGTCGCGACGGCGAGGTCGAGGCCGTCCTCGGCGATGATGTCGTCGACGATCCCCGCGACCCAGTCGACGCCCGAGTCCGTGCCGCTCGTGCCGCACGAGCCGACGATCAGCGGGATGCGGGCCGTCGCGGCCGCTCCGAGCAGGATCCGCAGGTCGCGTGACACGGCCGCGGCGGCGGTCTTCGGCTTGCCCGAGCCCAGGTAGTAGGGCCCCGAGTCGGTCGACCCGCCGTCGACGGCGATGACGTCGGCCCCCAGGGCGAGACCGCGTTCGACCGCGGCCACGTCGAACCCGGCGCCCAACATCCCCGAGGGCACCAGGATCCGCACTTCGTCGACTGCCTCGTCCGGCTTGCTCATCGCACTCCCCTGAACTTCTGATGAGTTACTTTTGACTTTTGCTATAGCATAACACGGGCACTGCGCCCCGGGTGCTCGCCCGGTCTACGCCCGCACCCCGGCGATCAGGTGGGCGTTGACCGACGACCGCGGCGACCCGTCCAGCGCGGCGACGAGTTCACGGGCAGCGCCGACGGCCGTGGCCCGCTGCGACTCCGCGGTCTGGCCCGCCATGTGCGAGTACACGGTGATCCCCTCGACCCCGCGCAACGGGCTGTCGGCCGGCAGCGGTTCGACGCCCACGACGTCGAGTTCCGCGCCCGCGATCCGCCCGGACGTCACGGCGGCCACCAGCGCGGACTCGTCCACGAGCGGGCCGCGCGCGGTGTTGACCAGCACGGCGGACGGTTTCATCAGCGCGAACGCGTCCGCGTCGAGCAGGTGGCGCGTGCGGGGCGTGAGCGCGGTGTGCAGCGAGACGTAGTCCGACTCGCGCAGCAGCGTGCCGAGGTCCACGAACCGCACGGACGGGTCCTCGTCGGGGACGCTCGTCGTGCACAGCACGGTCATCCCGAACGCGCGGGCCAGCGGGACGACCCCGCGCGCCGACGCGCCGTAGCCGACCAGGCCGAGGGTCGCGCCGCGCAGTTCGCGCCCGCTGGTCCTCGGCCACCCGCCTCCGGCGACGCCCAGCGCGGTGGGCACGAGGCGGCGGGCGGAGGCGAGCAGCAGGCCCAGGGTGTACTCGGCGACGGCGTTGGCGTTGACGCCCGGCAGGTTGCTGACCGAGATGCCCAGCCGGGTGGCCGCGTCGACGTCGACCGAGTCGTAGCCGACGCCGGAGCGGACCACGGCGCGCAACGAGGGCGCGGAGCCGAGGACCTCGGCGGTCATCGGGTCGTTGCCGATGACCGCGCCCTCGACGCCGTCCAGCGCCGCCACGAGGTCGGCGCCCCGAGGCGCGTGACGGGTCATGTGGCCGGCCTCGGCCAGCAGGAGGTCGGCCTCGCCGCCGGGACGCAGGTGGTCGGTGGTGATCAGGACCAGGGCCACGGCGTCACAGCACCTTTCCGACGCCGGAGGTGCGGCGACGGGCCAGCACCTGGATCCGCAGCACGGCGGCGACCGCGAGCGCGGCCAGCAGACCCGCGTCGAGCAGCATGAAGCGCCAGCCGGTGACGTCGACCATGCCGCCGACGACGGTGGGGCCGATCAGGCCGCCGAGCTGCCAGGTCACCGTGTACAGGCCGGTGTAGGTGCCGATCACGCGCATCGTGGGGGCGAGGTTCCACATCACCACGGCGGCGTTGATGATGAACCCGGCGGCGCCGACCCCGGCCAGGCCCAGCGCGACCATGGTCGAGGTCGAGGTCTGCACGACGGTGCCCAGGACCATCGCCGCGGCGAAGATCGCCATGCCGATCGCCATCACGCGCAGGCGGCCGACCCGTTCGGCGAGCAGCGCGGCGGGGTAGGCGGCGATCAGGAACGCCACGCCGGCGGGCAGCGTGAGCCCGCCCGCGTCGCCGCGGGACAGGCCGACGGACTCCATGGCGTACGGCGTCATCAGCGAGCGCGACGCCGCGTAGGCCCCGCCGAACAGCAGCACGGAGGCCAGCAGGAGCAGTTGGCTGCGGTCGACGTCGAGGAAGATGCCCTTGACGACCTCGCGCATCCGGACCCCGGTGACCACCGGGGCGTCGGGGTTCTCGGTGGCGTGCTCGACGTCGGCGGCGTCCTCGACGAGCGCGGCCTGATAGGCCCTGGAGCGACTGTCCCGCACCCGCCACACCAGCACGGCCACGACGAGGAACGCGATCCCGGACGGGACGACGAAGGCCAGCGTCGGGTGGCTGTCGACCAGCAGGACGCTGATGACCGCCGTCGTGACGGTGGTGAGCCCGGACGCGATCTTCACCGCCGCGTTGCCGCGGCTGCGGCGTTCGGGCTCGATGAAGTCGGGCATCAGCGACTCGACGACGGGCTTGAAGCTGTTGCCCACCAACGCGAAGAGGAACATCACGACGACCAGCGACGCGAACGACCACGAGAGCGGGATGAGCAGGAAGAGCAGGGCCGATGCGGGCATCACCACGGCGATGTAGGGCATCCGGCGCCCCCACCGGGTCCGGGTGTTGTCGGACCGGTTCCCCATCCACGGCTGGATGAAGATGCCGAGCAGGTTGTCCATGCCCATCAGCAGCCCGACGACGGCGGCGCTGCCGACGTGCTCGCGCAGCAGCGGCGGGACCTGGGCGTCGTAGAAGGTCCACATCGACTCCTGGGCGAACACCGCGAGGGCGCAGAAGAACGTGATCCCGCGCGCGGCCGCACGGTCCACGGGTGTGGTTACCGACGTCATACGTGTTCCTTCGTTGGAGTCGGATGAGTCAGGAGAGCGCTGTTTCGTGGCGCGCGCCACACCGTAATTTGCTATAGCATGATTGTCAAAAGTTTCCTAAGACTTAACCCATCGCACGTGCACTATCGTGGACGCATGTCCCGCGACACCTTGAGCACGCTCACCAACGACACGCTGGCCGACCGCTCGTACCGCGCGGTCCGCGACGCCATCGGGTCCGGCGAGCTGCGGCCCGGCGAGAAGATCACCGAACGCGGACTGGCCGAACGGCTCTCGGTCAGCCCCAC
>DATMCA010000582.1:0-4052 GCA_035559015.1 Umezawaea sp.
GTAGTTGTACTCGAACCGGGCGGACAGCGGCGGCTTCTCCGCGGCCAGGTCCGAGATGATCCGGGCGATCTCGGCCCAAGCGGGCTGGTACAGCGAGTTGTGGACGAACCCGATGAAGCCCGCCCGGCCCCAGCCGACGGCGTCCGCGCCGTCCAGTGCGTCCTCCCACGTCGCCCGCACGTCCCGGCCGTGCAGCGCGCAGGTCGCCGTGCGGTCGCACCAGTTCACGAACTCGGTGAACGCCGCCTCCACGGAGGCCGCCCGGTCGCCGACGAACCGGCGGGTGTCCGCGCTGTGGTCGACGGTGCTGTCCAGGATCATCGACCGCAGGTTTCCGCCGAACCGCTCCGCGTACGCCTGGCCGAGGACCGTGCCGTAGGAGAGGCCGACGTAGTTGACCTTCCGCTCGCCCAGCGCCCGGCGGAGCGCGTCCAGGTCGCGGGCGGACTGCCCGGCGTCGGCGTGGTCGAACACCGGACCGCTGCGGGCGCGGCAGTCCGCGATCAGCGCCCGGTTGTGGGCCACCAGCGCGTCGAACCCGGCCTGGTCCACCGGATCGGTCGACGGACCCCGGCCCAGCAGTTCGTCGGAGCAGCTCACGAACGCGCTCTCGCCCGTGCCGCGCTGGTCGAACCCGACGACGTCGAACCGCGCCCGCACCTCGGGGCTGAACAGCGCCAACGACTGCGCGAACGCCGCTCCCGAGCCGCCGGGGCCGCCGGGATCGGCGACCAGCACGCCGATGCGCCGCGCCGGGTCCGTCGCCGTGCGGCGCGAGACCGCGAGGTCGAACGACTCCCCGCGCGGCGCGTCCCAGTCGACCGGCACCCGCAGCGTGCCGCACTCGGCCTCGGGGACCTCGGGGCAGGCGTGCCACGCGATCGTGGGCGGACGCCACCCGGTGTCCGCGTGCGCGGCGGTGGCCCCGGACACCAGGGCGACGCAGGAGAGAGCTGTTCCGAGCACGCGCAGGATCGACCGCACGGGGTCCTCCACCATCGTCGCCCCACAAGAACCGACGGGCGATTGTTGCGAGTCGATCACGCGACGCGCAAGCGTGGTGAGACGGGGCGGCGGCGGGCCACGACCCGGCGGCCGACCGCGATCATGGGCAGTTCGACCAACCGGTGCAGCACGTGGGCGAACGCCAGCGCCACGGCGAGCACCACGACCGGGCGCGCGCCGCCGAACGACCCGACCAGCGCGACGGCCGACCCGGCGATGCCCTGCACGAGGTACAGCGAGTAGGACCGCTCGCCCACGAACCGCAGCACCCGCGTGGACAGCGCCTGCCGGACCGGCCACCCCGCGATCACCGACGGCAGGAGCACCGCGCAGGCCACGGCGTACACCGGCGTCACCGCGATGGATCCGGGCACGCCGAACCAGTCGCCCAGCACCGGGGACACCGCGCGCACCGAGAGGTGCGCGACCACGAACGCGAGTGCGACGCAGGTCGAGGCGACGGGGCCGGTCAGCGGGCGGACGAGCGCGTACCCGCGCGGGTGGTGCAGCACCAGGGCGACCGAGCACCCGACGAGGATGGAGAAGTAGCCGAGCGTCCAGTTCGGCGTCGCCTGGCCGAGCGTGAGGGGGAACAGGGCGAGCGCCAGGAGCAGGCCGGACGCCGCGACGCCGAACCGCCGGATCGTCGATGCCGATCCGGTGAACGCCAGCAGGGGCCACAGCAGGTAGAACTTCTGCTCCGTGCCGAGCGTCCACGAGTGCCCGTAGGGGTTGTTCCGGGTGAACTCGTTGAAGAAGGTGAGCTGCAACGGGAGCGCGTCGCGGAGTCCGCTGGCGGTCGTGGTCCCGGTGAGCAGGCAGCCGACGAGGATCGCGCCGAGCAGGAGGAAGTACAGGGGCAGGATCCGGAACGCCCGGCGCAGGTAGAAGTCCACCAGCGCGACCTTCCCGGCGCGGTCCTGCTCGCGCAGCAGCAACGTGGTGATCAGGAAGCCGGACAGCACGAAGAACAGGTGCACGCCGATCCAGCCCTGGAGGACGTCCGGGCCGTCGAAGTGGAACAGGACCACGAGGACCGCCGCGATGGCGCGCAGCCCGTCGAGAGCGGGAAACCGCCGCAGGGCCAGGTAATCGGAGTGCGTGGGGGTCATGCGGAGCAGTGTCCGCAGCGCGGTTCCCGATCTTGTCGGGGTCGTGTCAGGGTTTCGCTACAGAACCCCTCGCACCGGCGGAGCCGTGCCGATCCCGGTCCATACTCCGGTCGTGGCTCGTGTGCTGTTGATCGAGGACGACCAGGCCGTGCGGAACGCCCTGGAGTTCGCCCTGCGCCGGCACGGACACCAGGTGTCCGCCGCGGCGAGTGGAGAGGACGGGTTGGTGCTGGTTCGGGAAGAAGTGCCGGACATCGTCGTGCTGGACGTGATGTTGCCGGGCGTCGACGGGTTCGAGGTGTGCAGGCGGGTGCGGGCGATGGGGGAGGTGCCCGTCGTGATGCTCACCGCTCGCGGTGACGACTTCGACGTCGTCGGCGGGCTGGAGGCGGGAGCGGACGACTACGTCGTCAAGCCCGTGGAGCCGAGGGTGCTCGACGCGCGGTTGCGGGCGGTGCTGCGGCGGATCGACCGCGAGAACACCCGCAGCGTCAGCGTTTTCGGTGACCTGGTCATCGACCGGGCGGCCTTGACCGTCCACAAGGGAGGGGAGCAGGTGGGGTTGACGCCGACGGAGCTCCGACTCCTGCTGGAGCTGTCGCGCACACCGGGCCAGGTGCTGTCGCGCGAGCAACTGCTGAAGTCGGTGTGGGACCACGACTACCTCGGCGACTCCCGGCTCGTGGACGCGTGCGTGCAGCGGCTGCGGTTGAAGGTGGAGGACGTGCCGTCCACACCGGTGTTCGTTCGGACGGTCCGGGGCTTCGGCTACCGGTTCGGGCCGCTGTGAAGCTCGGCCTGCGGGCGCGGCTGCTGGTCGCGTTCGCGCTGGTGTCGGTGTTCACCGGGGCCGTCGTCGCGGCGGCGTCCTACCTCCAGGTGCGCGACCTGGTGCTGTCGTCGGCGCAGGACCGGATGGTGGACAGGTTCCGCGCCGACATCGAGCGGACGGTCGGGATCGACCACTCGCCGTCGAGCGTCGAACTCGTCGAGCTGGCCAACCGGTTCAAGGCGGTGGCGGTGTTCGGGAACAGCCACGCCCACGGCAACGGGATCATGTACGAGGAAGTTCCCGCGCACCTCCGGGAACAGGTGCGGGCGACGGGAAGGATGATGGTGCAGCGGGTGGACCACGGCGGCCGCCCGTTCGCCTTCGTCGGCGCGCCGATGACGTTCGGCGGCGGTGACACGGGCGTCGAGCTGTACCGGCGGCAGGACTTCGCGGCGCAGCAGGACCAGATCGCCGAACTCCCGAAGTCGTCGCTGCTGCTGGTGCTGGCGTCGCTGGTGCCCGCGTTCGCGCTGGCGCTGCTGGCGGCGCGGGGCGTCCTGAGGCCGGTGCGCGAGCTGCGGTCGGGTGCGCGCAGCGTCGCGGACGGGCACCTGGACACCCGGTTGGCGGTGACCGGCTCGGACGAGCTGGCGGACCTGGTGCGCACGTTCAACACCATGACGGCCGAGCTGGAGCGCTCGGTGGCCGAGCTGCGGCGGGTGGACGAGAGGTCGCGGAGGTTCGTCGCGGACGTGTCGCACGAGCTGCGCACCCCGCTGACGGCGATGACGGCCGTCGCGGAGGCGCTGGACGACGTGGCGTTGACCGGTGACGCGGCGACCGCCGCCGGGATGGTGAGCGCCGAGACGAGGAAGCTGGGGACGTTGGTGGAGGAGCTGATCGAGATCTCCCGGTTCGACGCGGGGGTGGCCGCGCTGCGGCCGGAGCCGGTGGACCTCTCCGCCCTGGTGGCCGGGACTCTGGCCGCGCGCGGCTGGACCGACGAGGTGGCCTTGGTCGCACCGCCGACACTGGTGTCCGAGGCGGACCGCAGGCGGGTCGACGTGGTGGTGGCGAACCTGGTCGGCAACGCCCTGCGGCACGGCGCCCCGCCGATCACCGTGGTGTTGAACGGCGACGGCGACGAGGTCGTCGTGGAGGTC